>NZ_JADBUB010000140.1:0-36822 GCF_020245865.1 Microcystis sp. M169S2 | reverse complement strand
TTAATTGAGGGAATGAATACCAAAATAAAGCTTATTAAAAGAATGAGTTATGGATTTACCAATTTTCAACATCTTCGACTTAAGCTGTTTGCTTGCTTTAATTCATAACAAAAATTAACACACGAAAACCAGAAGAGCCCCACATTTTGCTAGGATTTTTACTGCCAGGTATCCAACTGCCCAAATTCCAAAGGAAAGTTTCTACGGTTTTTGAATGGTCTGCATCGGAAAAATGGTGAGCAACCATCATTAAAAAACAGCCAATACCAGCACTAATAATCGCCGCCGCTGCCGGGCCAGAAGTGGCAGGGGAACGTTTGGCACCTTCGGCTAAACCTTGGGGAAATTGTTTTAAAAAAGCCCAGATTTTTCCATACCAAGGACTATCGACGTAACGTTGAGTCATCAGATTTGTTCCTATTTTTTCAGAGTTCGTAAGTGTCTAAAACCGAAAAGTCCCACCGCTAAAAGTCCCCAACCGTATTACCAGCAGTAGGGAAACGACCGACGATTTGACTTTGGTTGCTAATGCTGGCCGCCTTCCTATCCGTACCATCGGGGCTAAGTTTACACCCCCTAGGGCGGGAGCGGTGATAGATAACCCGAAAACCGTAGCTAAAACGAGCAAAAGTTGAATTTTGTTCACTTTTGAGGTAAAGTAGCTAAATAATGGGTTAAAGGGCGTGAATTTTGGCAACACCGAGGCCGCTAACGAGTCCACCCATGGCAAAAAACATCATCGCCATCAGGGCAATGCAAGTGACCGTTAACACCGGTCGATTAGCTTTGTCTAGGATTGAGTCGCCGTATTTCCAGAGAATCCAAGTGCAGGCCACGCCTAGGGGTAGGGTAAAAAGGACGCTGAATTCGTGGTATTCCATGAGGACGTATTGACCGAGGGGCGAATTTTCCTTTAGCCATGCCCGCGCACCGCCAAACTCTGAACCGGCCCGATAGCGCATATAGGCTAAATTGCCAGTGGCGATCGCCAAAAAAGCGAGGACGGTGGACCAGAAGGTGAGGGTTCGCATTTGCCGCAAAATTTTGCTAGAACCTCTGAGCAGGGGAAAAGCGAGATGACCAGCGTAAACAATCACGACTAGGGCTAATAGGGAACCAAAACCGTGAATTGTGCCTAGCCATCGCTGCCACGGACTCGGATGCAGCAGGTTGACGAAGGGCAGAAATAAAAATAGGCCCGCCGAGAGGATTCCTAGCCCATAGACGCAAACGGTGGCTATATCTAGGGTTTTAGGAAAATCAATTTTTTCTGATTCTGTGGTATAAGATGACATCGGTTTCTCCTTAACGGTCTAGAGAAGCTAAATGGGATTATTTCTCATTTAGCCCGGAATCTTCTTAGAACAAGTCCAGAGAGCATATTTGTCCAACCATCAGAGTATTTTTGGACTGAAGTTGACAATAAATAGATTCAAGACTTGAATTTCGCCAATTCAAGTCTGAATTGCATCCCTGTCTGCTCTACAGCGTTTCTCGGATATATGAGGTATGTTTTCGCAACTGAGAATTCTTACTTCGGCAAGGTTTAATTTACAATTCACCTTGACGAGAAACGCTACATCTTCATATAATCCCTGATTCGGGGTGCGATAGTCAAGACATTTTCAAGGAAGATTGTTAATAAAGTTTACGGATATTTTTACCTAGTTCTTCGTTACTTGGTATGGTTTGATCGGGTGGCATAAATCGACTACATCCTTATTAGATGAGCTTACCCTGAGAATCTGGCAAAGAAGGTTAGAAACTCAGTACATCAAAGCTTTTAGCTTAACTAATTAGGTTTTAGATTCGACCCTTGTTATCAGGGAGCAATGTTACGCGAAAAAACCGAGTTAAATCCCAAAATTAGGCGTTTTTATCGACAAAATTGTCGAATCGAATTTTAAACAAAAACACGATGCTGTAGGGAAGGCATTTGTCGTCGCACCTGTTGCAGACGTTGGGGATTAATTTCGGCAATTGCCACTCCCGCTTCTTCCCCCGCATCGGCTAAAACCACACCCCAAGGATCGATAATCATAGCGTGACCGTGGGTGTAACGGCGTGCGTAATTATTGCCCGTTTGAGCAGGAGCTATTATATAACAAGTATTCTCGATCGCTCGCGCTTGTAACAAAACTTTCCAATGATCTTTCCCTGTAAAAGCCGTAAACGCCGCGGGTACAAATAAAACATCGGCTCCTTGCTGCGATAAATAGCGATAGAGTTCAGGAAAACGCACATCATAGCAAATCGAGAGGCCAATTTTGCCCAAGCTATCGGAGCCATAAATCGGCGGTAAATCGATTCCTGCCATGACTGTACTCGATTCCTGATAGGTGTTACCATCCGGGACATTGACATCAAAGAGATGGACTTTTTGATAACGGGCTAATTCCGCACCGTTGCCATCAACTAAAATAGCGGTGTTATAAGCCTTATCGGGAATACCCGTCACCGGCACGGGAAAACCACCCCCTAAAATGGTCACTTGAAACCGTTGGGCCATGGTGCGGAGGAATTTATCGGCTTTTCGAGCAATAGTCTCGGCCTGGGCGATTTTATCGGTTTCTGCCCCCATAAAAGCGAAATTTTCTGGTAACCCGATTAATTCCGCCCCTTTACCCACGGCAAGTTCGATCAACTCTTCAGCGGCAGCGAGATTTTTCTCTAAATCCGGCTGACTGGTCATTTGAATGGCGGCGGCGAGATAGGATTTCATGGGGGTTGAAGCTCTAGAGTCAGATAATCTCTGTAAAATTAATCATAACCTTCGATTATATCCAATTTCAGATATTTTGTCACCCCATGAGTAAAATTGTTTTCTGTGACTTTGATGGCACTATCACCGCCGTGGAAACTTTTGCGGGTATGCTCAAAGAATTCGCCCCCGATTTATCGGCCCAAATTATGCCCCAAATGTACGCTCGCACTCTCAGTCTGCGCCGGGGTGTCCGTCAACTGCTAGAGTCGATACCGAGCCAAAAATACGCCGATATTCTCGCCTATGCCGAAAGCAAGCCTATTCGCCCCGGATTAGCAGAATTCCTCGCTTTTTTACAGGAGCAATCCATCCCTTTTATTATTATCTCCGGTGGTATCCAAGGCATGATTGAAACGGTCTTAAAACGGGAGGGACTATTAGATAAGGTGACGGCAATTTATGGGGTCAATCTTCATACTCAAGGGGAATATCTGCAAGTTCACTCCGATTGGGAAAATGAGACGGAATTAGTGGCTAAAGCCTTGATTATGGCCAAATATTCAGGAGTAGAAACTATTGCGATCGGTGATTCCGTTACCGATATTACCATGGCTAGAAGGGCCGATCTAGTTTTTGCTAGGGATCGTTTAATCGATTATCTGCAAGCGGAAAATCAACCCTATATTCCTTGGGATAACTTTTTTGAGATTCGCGAATATCTGTTATTGAGAGATTAGGGATTAGCTGTTAATTAGGTAGGGGTTAAAAATTGTCAGATACCCTCCTTGGATTAAGGGGGGATCAAAGAGGGCGAATGCAATTCGCCCCTACAATAATATTATTGCGCCAATGGTAGGAGCGCACTGTGGTCAGTGAGTTTATCGAACTGCGTGCGCTCTGTAATATAGATATTTCGACCAAATTGAGATTTACTACCCTACTCTCAAGGGTAACAATAATTATAAATTTTTGTAAATTTGTGTTGGTTTACACTTGACAAAATCGGGGGGGGGGGTAAAATCCCGTTGTTGCTCTGTCTTGTCATTGAGGAACTAACTTTAAATTTAGTGATTGGCAATTTTGAAAAAATCAATTTTTCTCCCTTGCCAATGTCGCTTAATTTGAGATTTTCTCCTTTAAAGGGCATTCAGAACATTTGTTTGTTTATTTGTTTTGAGGAAAATTTCTGGATATGAAAACTTCGACTGTGCTTAAAAAACTGTCAATGACTGCTGCTTTTGCAGCTATATCTGCTTGTACTTTGGTCATTTCTAAGGTAGAAGCAGCAATCATCCAAGTAGCTCCTGGTACACTAACAGGAACAGGTTTGATTACCTTTGATGATGTATTGGGAGGTCCTGCTCCAGGGACTAATTACAATGCTATCTTCGAGTCTAATGGGGCAGACTTTGCTGAACGCTTCGTTGGTCAGTCACTCTCCTTCAGCGGGAACTCTGATATCTTGTCAGGTACTCCGACGGGTCCGCTGGCTTTACAAGTTGGTGCCGCCAATCAGAATCTCAATGTTTTCACCTTTACTACTTCTCAAGTTCTCACCGGCCTTGGTCCACTGGGATTTCCAGACGGAGATGCAATTGGCGAGGGATCTTTTGCAGTTCTGTTTGATTTTGACCAATCAGAACTTGGCTTTGATTTAGTGGGTGGTGATGGTGGTTCAGCTACTGTGAACTTCTTCCGGCGCAATGGTTCTCTAATAGACACTATCATACTCTCTGGCTTAAGCGATACTTCTTATGGCTTCAAACAGATGAGTGGAATCAAGGAGATTGCTGGCATCTCTATTCATAACACCGATCCAGGAGGGATAGGATTTGATAACCTTGTCCACGATGTACCAGGCGGACCTGGTCCTGGACCAGAAAAGGTTCCCGAACCTGCTTCAGTCCTGGGCTTAATAACTCTTGGTGCTTTAGGTGCGGGTTCAATCTTAAAGCGCAAACTAAAATAGAAAACTGGCAAATCCAGCCTTAAATTTGCAGCGATCGCACTACATTGATAAAGTGCGATCTCTTTTTTTTGGGCATTCCAGATTTTTATTAATCTTTGTTAGAATGATGAGATGGCTAATGGCTTTGAGTTGATTGGAGAACTAACCGAAATAGAGATTATCGCCGTCAACCTCTCTATTCGTGAACTCAGAAGGCTAAAAGCGCAGTTTGGGGGTCGTCGATGGCGAAAGCTAAAAGGAGTCGGCTTAGTTCAATTTCCTAATGGAGAAATCCGCAAAGCTGAACTACACTGGTATGAGTCTCATGGTATTGGTCGGCGAAAAATGAAAGTTAAACGAGTTTTGGACTAAATATTTATGCAAACACCAGCATCTAACATTGAATTTGCTATCTGTATTACCGCTGAAGAAGGCGGAGATTTAGAGGTTTGTAAACTTTATCAAGTGTTACCTGATGCTAAAGCGCAAGAGGTGGGATGTTTGCGAGTGATTGATGAATCTGGCGAAGATTATTTGTATCCAGAAAATCATTTTGTCATAATAAAACTTCCTGAAACGGTACAAGTTCAGTTATTAGCAGTCCGCCCTTAAATAGCGAGTAAATTACCTTGGCGTTGGGCTTTTCTAGGTTCTGTGTGATAAGTTTAACTTACTATATGATCGCTCAATCTTTGTGTCCTTTGTGTCTTTGTGGTTCGTTCCACCCCCCCCCGCTAGGAGGAATGTATCTTAGAATACATTTTACCCACCAAACCCAAGAGAGCCTAAAATCCTTATTCATCCCCTAAATAAGCTTCAATCACCGCAGGATTCTCCCTGACTGTAGCTGGATCTCCCAAAGCGATTAACTTACCGAAATCTAACACAGCAATGCGATCGCATAATCCCATCACTAAAGGCACATGATGTTCGATTAACAGGACGGTTAGAGCTAAATTATCGCGGATTTGTCGAATTAGCTGACTTAATGACCCCTTTTCGCTGGGATTCATCCCGGCTGCCGGTTCATCGAGGAGTAATAACTGGGGTTGCAAAGCTAAAGCGCGGGCAATTTCCAAGCGTCTTTGATCACCATAGGCTAAATTACGGGCTTTGCGATTGCTTTGGTCGGTTAATCCGACTAAATCTAATAATTCCCCCGCTCTTTTGTAGGTTTTTTCTTCCTCCCTTCTCGAAACTGGTAAACCCAAAATTCCCGTCCAAAGATTGGAGCTATTGTGAATGTGACCAGCGATCGCTACATTTTCTAAAGCCGATAATTCACCAAATAAGCGCAAATTCTGGAAAGTACGGGCAATTCCTGCCTGAGCGATCTGGTGAGGACGATAATTAGCCAGACTGCAGCCTTGATAAATTAAATCACCACTGGATAGGGGAATTAAACCGGTGATCAGATTAAATAAAGTCGTTTTTCCCGCCCCATTAGGTCCAATTAAGCCAAAAATCTCGTTTTTTTGTACCTGAAAGCCAACCCCATCCACAGCGACTAATCCCCCAAATCGACGGGTGGCTCCGCGCACTTCTAATAAATTTGCTTGCATCCTTGTTAACAGATTAAATTAGTCGATTTTACTCGATCAAGACGATTGCAAGTAAGCATTGCACCGACCAAAAAAAAGATATTTCTCAGGAGATTTACCCTGAAAGAATCAGTTATCAAGATTTATTGGGCAGTTATTTTGATCAGGAAACATTCTACACAATCCCCATCAGATCAGCAAGACGGCTCACCACTACCAGCGAATCACTACCGATAACGAAAAACTGCCATAATTGCAGAGATGTCCTCATCTAGCCAAAAAGCGATCGCTATTGATGAAGTTGTTGATTGACTGGCAAGAGACGAACCAAAATAGAACATAAGAACTATAAAAATCGATATAAATCGGTTTTACTTAGCGTTTGCTGAATAAATCTAAAAACCTTATTGGATAAGGTTTTTAGACTTTTTTCCCCTCAAAAAGTGCCGACCTTTGGAGTAATTGGGGGAAAAATTCAGGGACTTTTTCCCTAAAAATTAGGTAATTGACCACCTGAAAATGGGTAAAACCCCACACCCTACACCCCACACCCCACACCCTGCCACCAGGAAAAACTTTTTCAGCAAACCCTACTTAGCGTTTGTCGCTTAGTATGTCCAAGAAGAATCAATAATCAGTCTTTAGTCAGAATCAGAGCAGGACAAGGCTGAAGTTTGGGGCTGGCTGCGATAGGATAAAAAAGTGCTAGATAAAAACTCCTCTCCCTTACAGTCCCTAGTTGCGGGTCACTGGTTCAAGCTCATCTGTGGAGCTAGTTACCAAGATTTGCCCACGATTCGCAACCTCGCTTTGACCTATACTATCGCCGGGGCCGATTGTATTGATGTGGCCGCCGATCGAGCCGTGATCCTTGCAGCCCGCGAAGGCATCGAAACCGCCGCCAAAATCGCCAGATTCTCCCAAAATCGACGACCTTGGTTGATGGTCAGTCTCAATGATGGGGAAGATCCCCACTTTCGTAAAGCTGTCTTTAACCCGCAACTCTGTCCCGTCGATTGTCCTCGTCCCTGCGAAAAAATCTGTCCCGCTTATGCTATTGATAGGCGAGGAGTGATTGAACAGCGCTGTTATGGTTGCGGTCGTTGCCTACCCGTTTGTCCAGAGCAAATAATCGAGACAATATCCCGTGTCTGTCAACCCGCAGAAATTATCCCCTTAATTGTCGAAATGGGAGTCGATGCGATCGAAATTCATACCCAAGTCGGTCACGGAGAGGAATTTGCTCGACTCTGGTCAGCGATCGCACCGCTAACTAAAAACCTAAAAATCCTGGCCATAAGTTGCCAAGATCATGAATATATCATCGATTACCTCCACTATCTGCGAGAAACTATTTCACCCCTAAACTGTCCTCTGATTTGGCAGACGGACGGCCGACCGATGAGCGGCGATATCGGCAAAGGAACCACCCACCCGGCCATCAGTATGGCCAAAAAAGTCCTCTCCGACAATCTAGCCGGATTTGTGCAGTTAGCTGGGGGAACCAATGACCACACCGTGACCAAATTACAGCAACTGGGACTGAGAGAAAAAATCGCTGGTATTGCCTATGGAAGTTACGCCCGTTCATTGATTTTGCCAATTTTAGAGCATTTAGACCAGCCTAACCTTGAAAATGACCCCCAAGCTTACCAAGAAGCCCTTAAAGCCGCTTCTATTCTCGTTGCTCAATTAAAAGCCTAGCCTTGCTCAAAAAACTATAATATTTTTTTTCAATTGACAAATAACCCTTAAATGTGTTAGACCCCAAGAAAATCCTGGAAATAAAAACAGCCAATTATCGCCAAAACCCTTTACTATTAATGCCAGAAACCCTACCCTCCTCTCGGATGCCAGTGACCGACGATTTAAACAAACTCTTGGCAATTCTACCCGCTCGGATTCGCGGCAAAATCGAGGAACACCCGCGGCAGCATCAACTGATCGAAGTAGTTATGGATTTGGGACGCATACCAGAAGCGCGTTTTCCCGATGGGGCGATCTATCTGGGGGACGAACCGATCTCAAAAGAAGAAATCCAGTATTCGATCGCCCGGGTGGGCAGTTTTAGCGGCGATAATCGCGCCGGGATTGAACGCACCCTGCACCGGATCAGTGCCATTCGCAATCGAGATGGCGAAATTATCGGTTTAACCTGTCGTATCGGTCGGGCTGTTTTCGGTACGATCACCCTAATTAACGACCTGGTGGAAACGGGTAAATCCCTGCTGCTGCTCGGTCGTCCGGGGGTAGGGAAAACCACGGCCCTGCGGGAAATAGCCCGAGTTTTAGCCGACGATCTCAATAAACGGGTAGTGATTATCGACACCTCCAACGAAATCGCCGGAGATGGAGATATTCCCCATCCGGCGATCGGTCGCGCTCGTCGGATGCAGGTGGCCCGTCCGGAATTGCAGCATCAAGTCATGATCGAAGCGGTGGAAAACCATATGCCAGAAGTGATCGTGATTGATGAGATCGGGACAGAATTAGAAGCTCTGGCCGCTCGCACGATCGCCGAACGCGGGGTGCAGTTAGTGGGAACCGCCCACGGCAATCAATTGGAAAATTTAATTAAAAACCCGACTTTATCGGATTTAGTTGGGGGAATTCAAGCAGTAACTCTCGGAGACGAAGAAGCACGCCGCCGGGGTTCTCAGAAGACCGTTTTAGAACGCAAAGCACCCCCCACCTTTGAGATTGCCATCGAAATGTTGGAACGTCAGCGCTGGGTGATCCACGAGGACGTATCCACCACGATCGACCAACTGCTGCGGGGACGGGAAGCAATTGCCCAAATCCGTTGGGTAGATGAGGAGGGGAAAGTACAGGTAGCTCAGGAAGAACCAAAACCGGAAAACCTCACCCCTTTGCGCGGCAATTATCTGCCAGAAATGGATAAACCCAAGGGATGGCGGGCCGATGGCCGGATGACTCCCGTGGCCCGTTTCCCTGCGGTCCCTCTCAACCGGGAAAACGATTTCGATCGCCTCCTCGAACAATCTTGGCTACAGGAAGAACCGGAAACGGAAAAAGTCCGCGTACCCGGTCCCAATGGCGAAGATTGGCCGGTTTATGTCTATCCCTACGGAGTTAGTCGCGCTCCGATCGAACAGGTAGTACAGGCCCTAGATTTGCCGATCGTGTTAACCAAAGATTTACAGGCGGCCGACGCGGTGCTGGCCCTGCGTTCCCACGTTAAAAATCAGTCAAAATTGCGTCAAATTGCCAAAGTAAGACAAATTCCCATCCACGGCATCAAATCCAATACCCTGCCCCAAATTTCTCGCGGTTTAAAGCGGATTTTGGGCATTGATGACCCGATGAATCAGGAAGGTGCAGATCTGCGTTTATTTGCCCGCAGCGGCAGCGATGACGAGATCGAAGCTTTGGAGGAAGCCCGGTTAGCGGTGGAACAAATCGTTATTCCTACTGGTCAACCGGTGGAGTTACTGCCCCGCTCGGCGAAAGTGCGAAAAATGCAGCACGAATTAGTGGAACATTACCGTCTCCAATCCGATAGCTTCGGAGAGGAACCTAATCGCCGTATTCGTATCTATCCAGCTTAGGAGTCAGGAATTTGAAGCGACGCGCGCTCATCATTATAGGTACGGGGGCGGCGATCGGTGCGGTGGCCGCCCTGATGATCCGTCGTCCCGAATCGGCGGCGGAATTGCGGGCTAAAATGCCCCTAGCTGAAAGAATTAAGCTCTGTCTCGATCTGGCTAAGATGAAACTAGCCACTACGATCGATTATCTCGATAGTTATGCCCGTCGGGGCATTCTCTATCCCTATCTTACCTATCCAGAGCCATCGGGTTTTAATTTCTTCAATTGGCTACGGAGGAGGAATAGTCCCACCCCCGGCACTTGGAAGTTAGACAAGGCCGATTTTTGGGCGGCAGGGGCTTTTCCTGCTCTATTATGGAAAATTGCTGACTTAGAATCAAACCCTATGGATGCGGGATTTTGGTCAGCTGCGGCGAAAAAATGGAGCGATCCCTTAAAAGAAACCAGTTTGAAGAACAAAGACATTGCTCTTAATAATGTACTGGTGTTTGCTCCTTGGTTTGAGTCGGGACAGGGCCAGGAAAAACAGACAGCTTTAGATATAACTTTACGGGGGGCCAGACAACTAGCGCAACCCTTTCAGGATGGTAAAGGGAGTTATCACACCGATATCGGTACTTTTGGCTGGTTACGCAAGGCTGATCGCACCGATCAGCAAGAACATTGGCACGTTTTTATGGACCATACAATCAATATAGAACAACTGCTCTGGGCAAGTCGCCACAATTCTGACCCCAAGGAAGCAAAAGATTGGCAAGAAAAGTCCCTTTCCCACATCCGCACCATTAGCCGCACCTTTGGGGCTAACCGTCGCCCGGGTAAAACGGGAACTTGGCAAAGAGGGTATTTTGATCAAAATGTCAACTCTTCCACCTATACAAATTTCTTATTTAATGAGGGAAAACAGGGCTGGCGCGATGATAGCACTTGGTCCCGGGGTCAAGCTTGGTTTATTTATGCTGCCACGACGGCCTATATTTACACTGGCGATCCGGAAATGTTAACCATTGCCAAGGATGCCATTAATTATTATCTGGAAAATTTGCCCGATCGCTGGTCCGGTGAGCAAAGACGCGCCGGAGATTTTATTCCCCCCTGGGACTTTGATTATGCCTTGCAAAAAAATGCCGCTACGGAAAAGGATTCTTCGGCGGCAGCGATCGCTGTGGCGGGGATGATTCGCCTATTAAAAGCTTTACCCAGCAGTGATCCTAGTTATGGAAGCTATCGAGAGGCGATCGATAATACTCTCTTAAATTTGACTTCTTTTCAGTATTTTCCCGATGAAACTGCCCCAGAGATGAGTCTATTGCGTCATGGTTGTTATCATCATCCCGCCGCAATTCAACCCACCCAAATCTATGATACGGGTTTAATTTGGGGAGACTTCTTTTTTATCAATGCTTTAGCTGAATACCAAAATTTACGCGATACTTAACTGACTAAGTAGTCGTGCAAAATTAATTTCCTAGTCAAGACTCCGAGATTATTTTTATTTATTCTCCCCACACCCCACACCCTGCCACCACCAACAAACTTTTTCAGCCAACCCTACTTAATTCTTGTGGCAAACTATTAACTGTTACCGTTGAATGGGAAAAGACTGTGGATATTCGCTTAATCGTTGTCGATGTGGATGGAACGATCGCCGGGGATAACAATCAGGTTAATCCAGCTGTGGTGCAAGCTGTCTCGGCCGTCCAAAAAAAGGGAATTCCCGTCGCTATCGGCACTGGTAGGATGTACCGCTCGGCTTTACGTTTTCATCAACGCCTTAAATCCACTTTACCTATAATTGCTTACAATGGGGCTTGGATTCAAGATCCTGTTTCCCAAGTTCACCATCGACATACCCCCATTTCCCCCGACTTAGCACTCGATCTTTTAGATTATCTCGAACAACCCCAATGGAAGGAGAAAATCTCCCTTAATTTTTATATGGACGATGTGCTTTATGTGCGGCAATTAAACGCGGAAACGGAATTCTATCGGCAGCGATCGGGTATTATTGCCGAAGCAGTGGGAGATTTACGCAAAGTGGCCCACAAAACTACTAAAATCCTGGCCATGGGGGAAGATAAGCAATTTATCGCCGAGATTTGGCAGCATTTACAGCAACGCTATCAAAATCAAGATTTATACTTTACCCAATCGAGTCCGACTTTTTTTGAAGTTACCCACGTTGAGGCTACCAAGGGAAGCGCCACCCAATTTTTGGCCGAAGATATCCTAGGATTACAACCGCAAAACGTCATGGCGATCGGTGATAATTTTAATGATGTTTCTATGCTCACCTATGCGGGTGTCGGTGTCGCCATGGGTAATGCTCCCCAAGCTGTTAAGGATCAAGCCGATTGGGTTGCCCCCAGTGTAGACTTAAATGGGGTGGCCGCGGCCTTGGAAAAGTTTGTTTTGATTTGAGGAATGGGGGAATGGGGAAGTGGGGAAATGGGGGAATGGGAAATTTCAACTAAAACCCCAACACCCTAAAACCCCGAAACCAAAAAACCAACAGCCTTTTTACCGAGAAAATTATGACCATTAATACGCAAACTGTTACGATTTCTAACAAAGATATTGACATAGATGCCTATTTAGCCATTCCCGATCGAGTGGGAATTTATCCAGCAATTATCGTAATTCAGGAAATATTCGGCGTAAACGACCATATTCGCCATGTCACCCGCAGAATTGCCCAAGAAGGCTATATAGCGATCGCTCCTGCCATTTATCAGCGATTTGCTCCCGGTTTTGAAACGGGGTACAGTATGGCAGATATCGAAATCGGTCGTCAGTACAAAGAACAAACCAAAGCAGCCGAATTACTCAGCGATATCCAAACCACCATCGATTATCTTTATAGTTTGCCACAGGTGCAAAAAACCGGTGTCGGTACGATCGGTTTTTGTTTTGGTGGTCATGTGGTTTATCTTGTCTCCACTCTAGAGGATATCAAAGTTAGTGCCTCTTTTTACGGTGCGGGAATCACCACGGGAACCCCTGGGGGTGGTCAAGCGACAGTGAAGGTGACTCCCCAAATCAAAGGGACAATCTACGCATTTTTCGGGATGTTAGATACCAGTATTCCTCAAAAGCAAGTGGATGAGATAGAAAACGCATTAACCCGTTATCAGATTTCTCATCGAGTTTTCCGCTATGAAAACGCCGACCATGGCTTTTTCTGCGACCAAAGAGCTAGTTATAATGCTAAGGCGGCCAAATCTGCCTGGAATCATGTGCTAGAGTTATTTAGCCTTCTTAAATCTTAATGGTCTGACTCCTTAAGCTTCAGCTTACACTGGAAGCAGTTCGAAATCACATTTGTAACCATTCTATTTATCATGACACCGAACCCAGCCTTTTCCATGGACGATTTTGCCAAAGCTCTTGATCAATACGATTATCAATTTGAAAAAGGGCAGATCGTGCGCGGGAGAGTCGATCAACACACCTCCGATGGAGCATACATCGATATTGGCGGCAAATCCTCCGCTTTTATTCCTTTAAGGGAAATTTCCCTGGAAAATGTTACTTCTATTGCTGAAGCTTTACCCATAGGTGCAGAATTCGATTTTCTGATTACCCGTGGACAGGATGCGGAAGGACAAGTTACCCTGTCTCTGCGGCAATTATTACTACAAAAAGCTTGGGAAAATGTCAGGGAAATCTCTGAAAGTGGCAAGTCGGTACAGCTGCGCGTCACGGGGGTGAATAAGGGGGGAGTGACGGGAGAGGTGGAAGGATTAAAAGGATTTATCCCTCGCTCCCATTTAATCGAAAAAAATGATTTAGATTCCCTGATCGGACAACTTTTAACCGCAACTTTTATTCAAATCGACCAAGAAAATAATAAATTAGTTTTATCTCAGCGAGAAATTGCTCGCGCTAACGCTATCAGTCAATTAGCTGTGGGTAAATTATTAAGTGGCACTGTGGTTAAATTACAACCCTACGGTGTTTTTGTCGATTGTGGTGGAGTGACGGGATTACTCCATGCTAAACAGGTGACGGGAGCCTCTTTTAATTCTCCCATGACTTTCTTTAAAGTTGGTCAAGCAATTCAAGTGGTAGTCGCGGAAATTGACGAATATAAAAACCGCATTTCCCTATCCACAAAAATCCTGGAAGCACACCCCGGCGAAATTCTCGAAAACTTTGCAGAAGTCATGGAAACAGCAGCAGAAAGATTAAAACAAGCTCAGGGAAAAACAATGGACAGTTAAATTAGGGGTTAGGGGATGGGTGTTAGGGAAATGGGGAAGTGGGGAAATGGGGAAGTAGGGAATTTCAACTAAAAACCCCAAAACCCTGAAACCCCAAAACCCTAAAACCCCAAAACCCTAAAACCCCAAAACCAAAAAAACCTTTTTCCTTGATCAAGATGTTTCAAGAAAAGATGTTTCAAGATCGGATAGCAATTTTAGGGACTATGCACGGAAAAGAGCGGGTAATAGCGCCGATTTTAGCGCAAGAAATAGGTCTCAAGGTGATTGTACCCGATAATTTTAATACCGATCGCTTTGGCACTTTTACCCGGGATATTAAGCGCATCGGGACACAAATTGAAACCGCTCGCAGGAAGGCACAAGAAGCGATCGAGCTTTCGGGATACGATATCGGAATTGCCAGTGAGGGTAGTTTTTATCCCTATCCTAACTTGCCGTTAGTTTCCTGTAATCGTGAATTGATTTTATTGCTCGATCGAGTCCATAATCTAGAAATAATTGGTCAAGCAATAGTCACGGAAACTAATCACGCTCACCAAACTGTCACTAATCTAGTAGCTGCTTTAGAATTTGCCGAAAAAATTGGCTTTCCTAGTCATGGTTTAGTGGTGATGTTTGATAAAAATTCTCTCGACTCTGAGCAGATTTTTAAGGGAATTACTGACCAGAAAAATTTCGTTAAAATTGTTGAAGATATTCTTGACAAAAACGGTAAATTACACCTAGAAACCGATATGCGTGCTATGCACAATCCCACGCGGATGAAAGCGATTGCAGCTGCGACAGCAAATCTGGTTCAGAAACTCAATCAATTATGTCCTAATTGTGGTTGTCCAGGGTTTGATATTATCGAAAGAAAAGCGGGTTTACCCTGTGGTTTATGTCACTTTCCCACCTCTTTAATTAAACTGGAACTATACGGTTGTCAAAGGTGTGATTATCGAGAGGAAAAACTCTTTCCCAACGGTGAAAAAAACGCCGATCCGATGTATTGTGAATATTGTAATCCCTAAAGATAGCTTTTCTATGGAAAGAATTTTAGAACCAGAAGTAATGGATGATCGGGAAGAAGCGATCGAATATGATGCCATGGACTTCACCGAAGTTAATACTAATTTCGCTAAAGAAGCTGTACAATTGGCCAGTATTAATGCTAGGGTATTAGATGTGGGAACCGGTACTGCACGCATTCCGATTATGATCAGTCAACTACGTCCCCAATGGCAAATTATCGCTATTGATCTGGCCGATTCTATGTTAGAAATTGGTCAAAAAAATATCCTTAATGCTAACTGTCAAGAAAAGATCAAATTGGAAAAAGTTGATGGAAAAACCCTTCCCTACCAATCCGAGCAATTTGATTTAGTTATTTCTAATAGTTTAATCCACCATCTCGAAAATCCTCTGCCTTTTTTACGCGAAATTAAGCGAGTTTTAAAACCGAATGGGGGCATTTTTTTAAGAGATTTATTCCGTCCTGATTCCGAGGAAATAATCCAGGGGATGGTGAGGGAAATCGATCCTAATTTTTCTCCCCGACAAGCGCAACTATTTCAAGACTCGCTGCGAGCGGCTTTTACCCTAGCAGAAATTGCCGATTTAATCCAGCAGTCGGGATTAAAAAATATTAAAATTTATCAGTCTTCTAATCGTCATTGGACAGCCATAAAAACAAGTAAAAACTAATCACTAAATCAGGGGAAAATTGAGTCATGAAAGTTGGATTTTTGGGAACAGGATTAATGGGAACGCCAATGGTAGAAAGATTATTAAATCAGAGAATTTCTGTTATTGCCTATAATCGCACCTTAGAAAAATTAGCACCTTTACAGCAGTTGGGAGCCAAAACAGTTAACTCTTCTGAACAAGTCATTCAAGAGGCAGATTGTCTGATTTTAATGTTAACTAATGCCGCCGCTATCCAAGAGGTTTTAGGATTAAATTCCGCGCAATCTAACTTCAATAATCGGACTATTATCCAGATGGGAACTATTGCTCCTTCTGAAAGTAAACAACTGCGAGATCAAATTGTTGCTAAAGGGGGAGAATATCTAGAAGCACCCGTGTTAGGAAGTATTCCCGAAGCTAAAAATGGGACTCTCTTAGTTATGGTGGGAGCAACGGAGAAACAGTTCCATCAATGGTCAAATTTATTAGCATATTTTGGTCAAAAACCGATGTTAATCGGGGAAGTGGGAACCGCTGCGGCATTAAAATTAGCTTTAAATCAATTAATTGCCTCTCTAACCAGTGCTTTTGCTTTGAGTTTAGCTTTTTTATCCCGGCAAGGAGTAGATCTAGAAAAATTCATGAATATCCTGCGTCAAAGTGCCTTATATGCGCCTACTTTTGACAAAAAATTAACCAGAATGTTAGAAGAAAATTATACTAACCCTAACTTTCCCACTAAACATTTACTGAAAGATGTCAATCTTTTTTTAGAGGAATCGGAGAAGTTAGATTTAACCACTTTTCCCCTAACAGGAGTACAGAGCCTTCTGGAAAAAGCTTTAGAAATGGGATTAGCAGAGGACGATTATTCAGCTTTATATGAGGCGCTGAAAAAAGAATTATAAACTGCTTGGCAACATCAAAAAGACTCTCTTTGGTTTGTCTAGTCGGACAACTGATAGGAGAAAAACCGATAAAAGGCTTTAAATTTTCCTTAAGCTTTGTTGAGGTGGCCAGAAGAGGGGGTTAGAGTGGGAAGTGATGGAATTTTGGGCATATTTTCCTATGACGCTGACTGAATTTGGATTATTAGCGGGTTTACTTGTCCCCGGTATCCTACTCTCGATTTTAGTGATGGTGAGTTTTGCCAAAGGGGGTTAAAAACTGATAGAGACACCGATGAAAGTGTCTCTATCTTTTTGGGGTGAAGATTAATCTATTTTTGGTTTTTTGCCCAATTTAATTGATTCTGTAGCTAACAAAATTGATTCTAAATGATGGCGCTTCTCCACTTGACCGAGGAAATAACCTGTCATCATCGCTGAAGCGAGAAGATTCGCCAAATTCTCGCGGTCAGTGGTAATTTGTACCGCAAAATCCTCTGAGGGCAGCATTCCCACCAATCCCTTGACGTTTTGCGAGATAATATCTTTAATTTCGCTACTGACCGATTGGGCTATTCTCTCAAGGGTTTCAGGATGCTGCTGCTGGAGATACTGCATCAGACAGTTATCATTTTGTTCTTCGGTTTCCCAGGGAAAAAAATCAGGATTAAAAGTCATCAGAACTCCCACGCTGTAGTGGTTATTAAATCTAGGTTAACAAATCGCTCTTCTTGATTGTCCGAAGTCCCCCCATCTTCCTCAAGTTTAGCTCAGTGATCAGAAACATTTACCCATAATATACCCTTTCTCTCCTTATTCCTGATCGGTAGATTCCAGAATACCCTGTTCTCTAAGATTGTCAACCTCGAAATATTGATGAAATTTATCGGTTACTTCTAGCCAGTAGGATCTACCTTCATTTTGCTTGCGTTTTCTCACAAATCCTCGTTCTACCAAGTCCTGAACCTGTTGATAGGCCGTACTGCCTCGTAAATTAATTAAATCCGCTTGCAAAATCGGTTCTTTTATTGCGATCGCTGCTAAAGTGCGGAGGGTTCCCGTGCCTAATTCGGCCGGGATCAGGTCTTCGATCAAATTCTGATAAGCTGACCGCAATTGTAAACTATAACCGAGGGGGGTTTCTACTACTTCCAAGGCACTATCCCGGTGGGCATAATCGGACATTAACTCGATCATGGCATCTTCCACCGTCAAGCGATCGCTGTTGGTTAATGTCACCATCTCGGTTAAGGGGACAGGCTGCCCTTTTAGGTAAAGTATCGCTTCTAGACGGGTAGCTAGTCTGATCTCTTGGTGGGCTTCCGCGCTCAATCTCGACTACCTAAGTTTAGACAATGATTTAATATTCTACTAGAAGACGAACGAGAAAATTATGGAAACTTTTTGGAGTCAGGTTTTAGACTTTTGTTATCAGGCTACCGGCCAGGTGGGCGATCGCCTACTAGCTGATTTTGGCAAATTACAGGCCACCAATAAAGCAGACGGGACTTTAGTGACGGCTGCCGACCGTTGGTCCGATGGCGAATTGCGATCGCTAATTGCTGGCACTTTCCCGAATCATGGAGTCTTAACCGAGGAAACTACCCATATTTTCCCGGATCAAGAATGGTGTTGGGTAGTGGATCCAATCGACGGCACGACTAATTTTACTCGCGGTATTCCCATCTGGGGCATTTCCCTAGGACTTCTCTACCGGGGGACTCCTGTGTTCGGATTTGTTTATCTCCCCTGCCTGAAACAGTCCTATTATGGTTATTGGTACGGTGAGACGGGTTTAACTGGTCCAGAGGGGGCCTACTGCAACGGTCAACCGATTCACACCAGCGACGATTTTCCCAGCAAAAATCATCTGTTTAATCTCTGCGCTCGTAGTACAGGTGTATTTAAAAACCCCTTTCCCTGCAAAGTGCGGATGATAGGAGTGGCTAGTTATAATCTGCTTTTGGTTGCCGATGGCACTGTCTTGGGAGGAGTGGAAGCAACCCCGAAAGTCTGGGATATTGCTGCGGTTTGGGCAATTCTACAGGCCGCTGGCGGAGTATTTATCTCTTTAGGAGAAAAGATTTTTCCCTTGCAGGTGGGGGAAAATTATAGTGATCGATCCTATCCCTGTTTAGCCGTGGCTCGATCGAATTTAGCGCCGGTTTTCTTGCCTTTGGTCGGTTTTCTCAAGGATGTTGCTTGAATGGAGAATTGCTCAGGTTAGAATAGCTGCATTTATTGGTTTTATCTCTATTTAGGGCTGGCTGAATAATGGTAAAACCCTTTTAAAATAAGGTTTTTGACCTGTTAGAATCCGATGTTCATGCTGCGAAAATCGGATTGGGACTCTCAAAAACCTTGCATTACCCTTCTTGTAGTACATAAATTGGTACTACGGCAACAAAGCCTGAAACGACCGGCTCCCGACTCCTGACTCCTGACTCCTGACTCCTGACTCCTAACCGCACCAACAAACTTTTTGCCGCAAACCCTATTTATTTCATGAGTTTTGATACTTCCTCTCTCAGCGAACGCAACGATAAAGCCGAAGTCTATCAGCCGGTAATTATTCGCCTCGAAAATGTGTCTAAAATCTACGGCAGTGGCGAAACCATGGTTAAAGCCCTTAATAACGTCAATTTAAGCCTAAAAAAAGGGGAATATTGCGCTATTATGGGTGCTTCAGGTTCGGGAAAATCCACAGCCATGAATATTATCGGCTGTCTTGATCGTCCCACCTCGGGGTCCTATTATCTGGAAAATCTCGACGTTTCCACGCTGCCGGATGGGGATTTAGCTCAGATTCGCAATCGCAAAATCGGCTTTGTTTTCCAGCAATTCCATCTTTTACCCCAGATGAGTGCGCTAGAAAATGTGATGTTACCGATGATTTATGGTGGGGTTCCTCCCCAAGAAAGAAAGGAAAGAGCGATCGCTGCTTTAACGAGGGTAAAATTGGACAATCGACTGCACAATAAACCCAATCAATTATCGGGGGGACAACAGCAGCGCGTCGCTATTGCTAGGGCAATTGTCAATCAACCCATATTATTACTTGCTGATGAACCGACGGGGGCGCTAGACTCGAAAACTACCCAAGAGGTGATGGCTATTTTCTCGGAATTGAATAACAGTGGCATTACTATCGTCATGGTAACTCACGAGGCTGATGTGGCGCGTCACTCTCAGCGCATTATTTGGTTTAAGGATGGTGAAGTGGTTTATCCTAATCTCGCACCGACGGATTTACATGAGGTGATTGGGTAGGGTGGGGATTTTTCAGTTATTAGTGAAAAGAAAACGACAACTTCCTAATTAGATATCTGTTAGGGATTGGGAAGAAAACCAAAAAGTTTGGCTGCCCCTCCTAAAATGGCAACAACCAAAGCGATTAGAATCCCTCGATTGGTAAATTCCTGATTAGCGACTCTTGCAGTTAATCCTTTAATTTCTGTGGTTAGTCGCTCATCTAGGGCTTTAATCTCCCCTTTTAACTCCGATTGTCCTATCTCTAGCTTGTTAACATCCCTTTGTAGAGAGTCTATTTTCCCCTCAATCCTTGTTAGAACAGCTTCTGGGGAATAAGTCACGGTTTCGTTAGACATGAGCTAAACTCCTATATTTTGCTATGTTACAATCGCCTAATATTCTTTGGGCGCGATTGCTCCAGTGGGGACTAATTCTAATAATTCTCCAGGCTGTACTCGGTAGCGATCGCATTAAAATAATCACACAATCAATTAAAAGTATAATAATACTAAATCCCTTGAGTAACGCACAGAAAACGGGTTTCTCCGAGAAACCCGTTTTCTACTCATGCACTCATGCAAAAGGGGCAATAAATAATCATTCTTTAATAACCAGATTTAATATTAGTAAAAATTATCAATTGAATGTTAAGAAGTGCGGAAAGTGGGATTTAATACTGCTCACTTAAAACTCAAATCTGATAACTGATAACTGGTAACTGGTAACTGATAACTGATAACTCCTTAGATTTCGGGGGCTTTTAGGGAATAAAGGGAGAAACTAGGGGTTTTTGCCTTTGCCTGTTGCACTAAACTGGGGACGGAATTACGCGCTAGGGCGGTTAATTTATTGGTGGTAGCATCGTAAATTGTCGTGGCTACTTTGGGATAGAGTCCAATGCCGATAATTGGCACTAATAGAGAAGCGATAATAAAGACTTCCCGGGGTTCCGCATCCACTAGGACATGGTGTTCTTCTAATTCCTTATTTTCCGGCCCATAGAGAATTTCTCGCAACATGGACAAGAGATAAATCGGGGTGAGAATGACACCGATAGCCGCTAAAAAGACGATGATGACGCGGAAAGTGGGACTATAGGCATCACTGGTGGCAAAACCGATAAATACCATTAATTCCGCCACAAAACCGCTCATCCCGGGCAAAGCGAGGGAAGCGAGGGAACAGGTGGTCCACATGGCAAAAACTTTCTTCATTTTCTTGCCGACACCGCCCATCTCGTCTAACATCAGGGTATGGGTGCGATCGTAGGTACAACCGACCATAAAGAATAAACTCGCCCCAATCAGTCCGTGGGAAATCATCTGTAACATCGCCCCGCTGGTACCAATATCGGTAAAGGAAGCCATGCCAATCAGGACAAATCCCATGTGAGAGATGGAAGAATAGGCAATTTTGCGCTTAAGATTGCGTTGGGCAAAGGAAGTTAAGGCGGCGTAGATAATATTAACTACCCCTAAAATCACCAAAACGGGGGCGAAAACGGCGTGAGCATCGGGTAACATCCCCATATTCATCCGTAAGAGCGCATAACCACCCATTTTAAGCAAAATTCCCGCTAGTAACATATGGGCGGGGGCAGTGGCTTCGCCGTGGGCATCCGGCAGCCAAGTATGGAGGGGGAAAATCGGCAGTTTTACCCCGTAGGCAATCAGAAAACCAGCGTAGAGGAATAATTGCAGTTTCAGGGGAAAATCCTTGCCGGCAATAGTCACCATGTCAAAGGAGACGGTATCGCCATAAAAAGCCATCGTCAGCGCCGCTACAAGGATGAATAGAGAGCCTCCGGCGGTGTAAAGGATAAATTTGGTGGCTGCGTAGAGACGGCGTTTACCGCCCCAAATGGAGAGGATGAGATAGACGGGGACTAATTCTAATTCCCAGACGAGGAAGAACAGTAACAGATCCTGCACGGCAAACACTGCAATCTGTCCCCCGTACATCAACAGCATCAGGAAGTAGAATAGTTTCGGTTTAAAAGTCACCGGCCAAGCCGCTAAGATAGCCAGAGTGGTGATAAATCCCGTTAAGATAATCAGAGGCATGGAGAGGCCATCCGCTCCTAAAGACCATCTTAGGTCAATTTCTGGCAACCATTGGTAACTTTCCACTAATTGCAGATTGGGATTAGCGAAATCGTAACTGCTATAGAAAGCGTAGATAATTAGGGCAAAGTCGATTAATCCCACCGTCAGAGCAAACCATCTCACGGTTTTACCGTCTTTATCGGGAATTATGGGAACCAATAAAGCGGCGACGATGGGAAAAAGGATGATGACAGTTAACCAAGGAAAGTTCGTTAGATTCATCGGCTGTTTTAATATTTATTTAATCGTCAGAATCGAGAAATTAAGCTAGGGCTTTTTGGCGGTTTTACCTAGCAAAACCGCCTTTTTTCGCTTGTTCTCGCGGTTACATTTGACTGTACCTAACCCAATCTAGCAATTATTTTCCCGTCCTTGTCTGTTAATATTGTTAAGTTTCAAGAGACTGCTGGCCTAATTAGGGTTTGCTAAAAAAGTTTTTCGGTGGGGGCAGGGTGTGGGGTGTGGGGTGTAGGGTTTTATACCATTAACCCATCCGACAAATATAGCGTTTCCTAAGCTAGTGAGGTACACATATTTTTCTTCCCTTTTGACTTTTGCCTAAAACCCATAACTTTTGTACCTCAGCAGACTGAAAAACGCTATAATTGTGCCTCCCTACTTAATCGGGCAAATCAAAGAGAACTCCGGTCATATAACGCTCTGCCCATTCCCAACCAAAGGCTTTTTCTAGTACACGCCGAGTTTTATCGTTTTTTTGCTGTTGACTACAATAATCCCGTTGTCCCTGTAAATAAATGCGCGCTTCTTCTCCGGAAAGGGGCTGACTTTCCATAGCACATTTGCAGTGAATTGTCAAGAAATCTGTTACTCTTTGTAAAAATTGTCGTTCCTCGGCGGCGGTTTCGGGACGAATAAACAGACAATATTGGGAGAAAATATGACCCCAAGGGGGCAAATCACGAGCTTGGGCGAAATCGGCCGCAGGTAAAGCCGCTAAAGCCTCATTATAGGCACTAGAGAGAGTTTTATCGCTACTGGTGGGAGAAAGATCCACAATAGCGGCACTGATTCCCGCTTTGCCGGAGACTATATCACATCCAAACATCGGCAGCGGATATTCTGGACGGGGGAACATGACACAGTGGAGAATATCCAAACCATTGCCCAGTTTAGCCAATTCTAGGTGCATTTTGCGGAACTGGGGAGTTTGATAGCAGCGATTCTCGATAATTAATTTTTCCCCTTCTAAACGTCCCTCCACATAGCCTAAACCTTCCGGCAACTCAAAGGGCGACAAATCAAGATATTTTTCCCAGTGGGACAGAATTGCTGTGGCTAATTGTCCAATCAGGGGATGAAGTAACGGTAAAATTTCAGGGTTGGTAACGGCTATCATAGGTCAGTAATCAGTAATCAGTAATCAGTTATCAGTTATCAGTTATCGTCTCCCTATCTCCCTATTTTCCTATCTCTTGACATCTAAAATCCACTTTACCCCATGGAGCGATCGAGATTAGAACTGGGAAATATAAAATTAACTTCTTTGTCCTTCTCCCAATTTACCCTATGGTTAGTAGCGCTGCTCGTCCAAGACCTTCCTTAAAAACCCTCTGGCAAAAGATAGAATCTTCTCCCTTGCCGGAAACCGAGGAATCGATTATTTTAAGAATTCTGGTGCAAGCGTTAGTAATCGTCGGTATTATCGCCACCGATGTGGCTACCGATAGTTATACCAGTATTTGGGCTGTTCCTCTCAGTATTATCGGCGGAATCTGGAGTTGGCGACGCAGGAAAAAGCGCAATATCGGGGCAAAATTTTGTATAGCGATCGGAATGTTAGTGGTGTTGGCGCTATTCTTGGGTAATATCGTTGCGATGCAGGATAGTCGCATTGCCCTAACACAATTATTAATTCAATTACAAATTCTCCATAGTTTTGACCTGCCCCGACGCAAAGATTTAGGTTATTCTATGGTAATCGGTTTAATTCTCTTGGGAGTCGCCGGGACAATCTCCCAAACCCTCGCTTTTGCGCCTTGGTTAATCCTCTTTCTGTTTTTATCCCTACCTACCCTAGTTTTAGACTATCGTTCTCGTTTAGGTTTAGATAATCTCAATCAGAGTCTCCCTTTCTTCTCAAAGAAACCCCCGCGTCTAGCCACAAAAAAATTAGTTTCCCCGCAAAATTCCCCCCTTTCTCCCAAACGTTTCGGGATTTTCTTTCTGACAATTCTCCTCTTGGGATTGACAATTTTTGCTCTGATGCCGCGTTTTCCGGGTTATCAAATTCAATCTTTTCCCGTCAATAGTCCAGGAGGTATGGAAAATCAGGATTTTGAACAGGGAGACAGACAAATCGTTAACCCCGGCTATGTGCGCGAGGGTGAAACGGGGAAGGGTGGCGTAAATGGCGGTAATAGTCCCACTACAGGGTCAGGACAGTTAGATTCTACCTTTTATTACGGTTTTAACAGCCAAATTAACCAAAATTTGCGGGGAAGTATGACTCCCCAGACAGTCATGCGGGTACGTTCCCAAGCCCCCGGATTCTGGCGGGCCATGGCCTTTGATCGCTATACTGGTCAAGGGTGGCAAATCTCGCGAGATCAAGAATTAGAGGATTTAAATCGCAGTAGTTGGTCCTATCGCTTTTTTGTGCCGCTACCCGCAACCCAGGCCAAAACCCATCAGGTAGTCCAAACCTACAGCATTGTCTCCAGTTTACCGAATATTATCCCTGCCCTTACTTCGCCCCAGTTTCTCTTTTTTCCTACCCGACAGGTATCTCTAGACCGAGAAAATAGCTTAAGGTCGCCGGGGGGATTAGCAGAAGGGCTAACTTATACTGTAATCTCACAAGTGCCGGAACGCAATCGCAGCCAACTGCGATCGGCCCCAGAAACCTACCCTAAGTCTATTCTCAAGTATTATTTACAAATTCCTGCCGAAATTGCCCCGAAAGTCCGCCGAAAAACCGAGGAATTGCTGGCCAAATCTCCCACACCTTTAACCTCTCCCTACGAGAAGGCCCTATATTTGGCCCAAGCATTAAAGCAAAACTACGAATTAAAAACCGATTTGCCCTTTTTAGCCGAAAATGAGGATTTAGTCTCGGCCTTTTTATTTCGTTTTCAGGGGGGTTACGCCGATCATTTTTCCAGTGTGTTAACGATTATGTTACGCTCGATCGGTATTCCTGCCCGATTAGCCACCGGTTTTGCCCCTGGCCAGTTTAATCCTTTCACTGGCTTTTATGTTGTCCAAAATACGGACGCTTACGCCATCACAGAGGTGTTTTTCCCGGGTTACGGTTGGTACACTTTCGATCCTATCCCAGGCCACGAATTAATTCCCCCATCCTTTGAGGAAGTGGAACCTTTTAGCGTCCTCAAGCAATTTTGGCAATGGGTGGCCGGATGGTTGCCCTCTCCAGTCACGGGTTTTCTCGGTCTGATTTGGGAAAATGTTATCGTTACTATCGGTCAGTTATTGGCCTGGTTATGGCGCTTTATTTCCGGCAGTCTTTTCGGGGGAATTCTCGGCGGTTTAGTGGGGGTCGTCTTCGCCTACGCTAGTTGGTTAGGATGGCGACAGTTCCATCGTTGGCGTAGGAGTCGCAAGTTAGCAAAACTACCACCAATCGAGCGTTTATACCAGCAAATGTTAGGAATCTTAACAGAAGCCGGTTATGGCAAACATCCCGCTCAAACCCCTTTAGAATACGCCGCCGCCGCCCGCAGCGTCCAACCGCCGCCAGTGGCGAATATTATCGAGGAGATTGCTCGCGCCTACGTTGATTGGCGTTATGGCGGGAAATCGGCTAATATTGAGAGTTTACGCCAACGTTTTCGAGAATTTGTCAAGTTGGTGAAAAAGTGAGCTTGAGCCTATAG
This sequence comes from Microcystis sp. M169S2, assembly GCF_020245865.1. NCBI lineage: Bacteria > Bacillati > Cyanobacteriota > Cyanophyceae > Chroococcales > Microcystaceae > Microcystis > Microcystis sp. M169S2. The sequence continues at coordinate 11,067 of NZ_JADBUB010000140.1, read as the reverse complement.
TTAGGGTTTGCCGAAAAAGTTTTTCAGCAAATCCTAAATAATTAGTCTTTAATAACTGGATTTAGTATTACTTGGCGATCCTTTGATAAATGGCGATCGCATTGCACTAATCCGATGGCTTCGACTAAAATAAATATGCTAGGATTGGGGTAATTTATCTGGATCAAGTTATTCCCTAGCTTAAATAAATACTCATTCCTCCACTGACAAGATATCATCATGGATCTACCAGCCTTTGATCATAACCTTCATCAGTCCGATACTACCCACACTTTACATACTCATGCGGATTCGTCGCTGGATTTGCACAACCAGCAAGATTTGTTAAACGACCCTAATTTGGGAGTTCACCACGATCCCTTTGTCCCATCTAATATCAGCATTTATGAGCCTCATCATATCCATAATGCTTTTGAGCATCAGGGTTTAGCAGATTATCAACCCCATCACGCTAATGGTTTATTAGACCATCAATATTCTCAAGTTGATCATCCTTCTCATTTTGCTCAAGGTTTTGAGAACCAGCACTTAGCAGATTATCACCCTCATCATGCTAACAGTTTCCCAGACCATCAATATTCCCACGCAGATCATACTTCCCATTGGGATCATCTTTCACAGCGATCTGGTTCTGAGACGGCTTCTGAGTTATTAAGTAAAGCCAATGAACTAGAGAAAAAAGCTAACGATAGTTTAAGTAGTTCTCAGAGTCACAGTAAAGAAGCCGATTGGCATCGTGAGCATAAAAACCAGTCAGATGCCTCTAGTCATGGGAAAGAAGCCCAAAATGCGATGGCTGAATCTGAGAAATATCAGGCGGAAGCTCAAAAGTTAAGGGAACAGGCGAAAAAAGTTTAAGTTTCAGCCTTGAAAAATCTCGTATTTGCTCAAAAGTAATTATCATTAACTTATTGTGGAGAATTTTAAAATATGCCCTTAGATAAGATAGCTGCTGATGCCTTAATTTATGCCGGTGGTGCAGCTTTTAGTGCGCTGGTATCGAGTGGAAATAATGCTTGGTCAGCATCAGAAAATCGTAAATCTTCTGAAAGTATCAGTCGGCTAAATCGGGATTCTTCCGAAGAAATTGCTCGATTAAGTAGAAAGCATTCCGCAGAATTGCAATATAATCAATTAAAATTTTCCGTATTGCAACAAAGAGAAAATCAAGAATTTCAAAGAGAATTAGCTGAACTTAACCACGAAAGAGCGAAGGAAATTGAGGCTTTTCGGGCGCAGGTTAACTTTGCGATTAATCAAAAAAATCTGGATTTTCAAAAATGGCGTTTTGAGCAGGAAAAGAAGATTCAGTATGATATTTTGCAGTTACAGCAAGATTTTCAGCGTGATTTGACCCAAATTCAGCATCAAAATGCTTTAATACAAATGCGGGAAAGGCTTAGGGAAGATAAATCGCCTATCGCCAATTTAGCATCTGATTTATTAGAAAATTCTTTCGCTCATGGCATAATGCCTTTAAAAGTGCTACTTGCACCCCCTAGCTTAGATTACGATCCCAGTTCAGGCAAACCCTATCAAGCTAGTTATGAAGGGTTTTTGTCTAAGGAAATTGAGCAATTTCTTCATCAGGGTTATTTGAATAGTAAGCAATATCCTGTCCAGTTATTAGATAAAGCTTGGGAATCCAATAAGCGGGGCGGTGGGTCGGCTTTGCAAGCGCTTCATGCTCAATTAAAAAGTATTCCTATTTTAGTTTTAGAGTCTGAAATTCCCTTGGGGGAACTCAATTTTCGTGCGGGTTATTGGTCGGGGGGCGATGTTTCTTACACGCAGGCGACGATTTTATCGGGTCAGTCTGTTGCTGATTTACTGAATAATTCAGCGAAAAAAAGGGCTTTGGAGTGGGAAATCACTCGCCAGAAGTTACAAGCTCTGGGTAAGGATGAAGCTTATATTAAAAATATGGGCGGGGTGAACGAGGAGAATTTACAAATTTTCTACAAGGAGTTAGCTGAAAAAGAAGAGTTAGAAAAGCATGGCATTGATACTTCTAACTTGCCGATTGGCAAAGAGTATAAAATTACAGACCAAGACTACAAGAGTTTTTATGAGTATTTGGCAGTATGGCACTGTTTAGTCATTGGACTTTATGCGGATATTCTCTTTCTGGGAAATTCTTGGGAAAATACGCCTTTGTTACCGAGCTTGATTCCCTATTTGTTGGAAAAGTACAAGAATCATTCTTTTTTAACGTCGGAGTTTTGGCAGATGGGAATTTCAACCGTTGTCAAAGCTTACGGGCAGTTTTACGATACTTTAAAATCGGATGCTCCCTCTTGTTTGCCTGAAATTCGCATGAAGTTGGCGTTATCTTTGGCTAATTTACCGAGCGAGTATCAGTATTTGGCTTTAGAGCAAGGTAATAAGGCTTTTTCTGATTGGTTACGAGCTAATGATGCGCCTTCGGACAAGGTTTTTGATCTCGACAATGACGCTGATTGTCAGCTTTTGAAACGGATTATTTATCAAGAAGATAAGCCGTTTTTGGAGTCTTTAAAGTTGCTACTAGAGAAGGTTAAAGATGCGGACGGGATTGATGGAAGTCAAAGCGCGGGGATTAATAGTCTTTTGGCAGGTTGGCAATTATTAAATCGTTTTGGGAATATTCCCCACTTACCGGCGCTGGCGGCGGCAGGAGAGCCGATGATTGTGGAGGAGAAGTTAAAGACCAGTAAGCAGAATCCTGCGTATAATTTTACGGAAAATTTAAGCAACACAATGAAATTAGCAATCAGTGCGATAATTAGAAATGATTGCGATCCCCCCAGGTGATTTTATTTTGTTGGGCGATAAACCCACTGTTGTTAAACTAAAGGGGTTTTGGATGAGTAAGTACCCGATTACTCAGGCTCAATATGAAGCCATTATGTTTTACAACCCTTCTTATTTTAGAGGAGATAGTAATCATCCAGTAGAACAAGTTACATGGGATAATGCTCAGGAATTTTGCGGTAAATTGTCAGAGAAAACAGGAAAGAGCTATCAACTGCCTAGTGAAGTGCAATGGGTTTATGCTCTTAACGGAGAAAGCACTACTAATGATATGTATAATATTGTTTATGAATGGTGTCAAGATAATTATTCGGATGGAAATAGATATCTTTTTCAGCCTAAACTTAAAAATATTAGTCCGTTCAGTTCACCTAATCCTGATCCTGATCCTGCCTATCCCACTGATGGTTCAGCATTTATTGAGCCAAGCAATGTTTTTATTTTAAGGCGTTTTAATTGTTCAATTAATCATTCACATAGGGGGAAATGTAGTCGGGATTTTTTAAGTTTTATCGGCAAAAATAATAGATTGTACAGAGATGATTATATGGCAAGGCAAGTAGGTTTTCGTGTTGTTTGTGTTCCATAGATTTTATAGTGGCTTCCATGCTTGTGAGTTAATCCGCAAGCGCCGAATCGAAGCTCGACGGGCCGAGATTGCTACTAACGCTCAGGAAGTGTTTAGGGTTTGCTGAAAAAGTACGGGCGAAGCATTCGGATAGAAAATCTCCGGTTTCACCGATAGGTTACTGCCCGAATGCTTCGCCCCTACAGGACGCGGGCCGATGAAGACGCGATGACTAAACGCTTTGTTCTCGATACCAATGTTATTATCAGTTAATATCGAGAGATTACGCCAACGTTTTCGAGAATTTGTCAAGCTAGTGAAAAAGTGAGATTGAGAGCAGTTATCTTAATGGTGAGGTAGGAAGTTTTCGTTTTGGGGAGTCGATCGCCGGTCGTCCATAGCAAATTAGGTTACACTTCATCTTGATGAGAAAGGCTATAAACAACACTATGTTAAGAAATGTAACCAAGGCCGAAACCCTTACTGTTGCCTTGTCTGCACAGTTAACTTTATTTTTGTCCGACTACCGATAATTCTCAGCCAGTAATTTATAAGCAGATCAATGTCATCTTGTCAAGTATTTGAACAATCAATTCAGATTAAAGCTAGTGCCACGACGGTGGAGCGTTGTATCACGGATTTAGAGTTAATGCGTCGTTGGTTGAATCCGGTGTTAGTTTGTGAACCTATCGGGGATTGGAAGACCGATATCGGTGGGAGAAGTCGTTTTTTGATTCAAATTCCCCTAATTCAGCCAACGCTGAAAAGTACGGTGATTGAGAGGGAACCGGGATTAATTGTCTGGCAATTTGAAGGCTTTTTTCGCGGTTGCGATCGCTGGGAATGTCAACCCAATGATGACGGCACTTGTTTAATCAATCGTTTTGAGTTTGCGATTCCTAATCCGGTTGTGGGGTGGGGATTCCAGCAATTCGCCGCCAAATGGACTAAAAAGGATATGGAAGCGCAATTAAGACGCTTAAAACGAGTAGCTGAGGAAATTTATCTACTTTCAGCAACAAGTTAAGCTGATGGGGTGGTAAGCGGGGGGTTTTGGGGATGGGAGAATACCCTCACCCCCAACAGCTAACCCCCGATCCCTAATCGATCGAGATCGACTGGGGACTGTTGCCGTTATCCTGATTATTGTCCTTAAAACTGACTAATCCCTGCTCTTCTAACCATTTTTTGAGGGGATCGTCCGAAAGTTTCAAGCGCAGTAATCCAGAGGCAAAACCACCGAAAAAAGCGATCGGTTGTTGAATCAGTTCTTTAACAACGGGTTGTAATTCATCGAGAAACATCTTATTCTATCTCCTGATATTGTCACACCTATCAATGTTAAGTTAATTGAAGTGATTCTGTAAGACTAGCATGACTGAAACTTCCGACACGGTGAAAAAATCTTTCCGGCTAACCCCGTTTATTTTCCTAGGAATACTGCTCATCTGGCTAGGAATTAGGTTAATTGCTCCCGATAGCGTTAGTTTATTCGCCGGTAATCGTCCCGATTATTTGGGAGTCAGGGAAGGTAAACTGGCCCCTTGTCCAGTCACTCCTAATTGTGTTAGTAGTCAGAGTCAGGATCAGGCTCATGCGATCGAACCCCTTAGTTATCAGGGTAGCGGTGAAAAAGCGATCGAGCAATTAGCTAAAATTATCGCCTCCCAACCGAGAACTAAAATTATTAACCAAGATAGTAACTATCTCTACGCCGAATTTAGCAGTCAATGGATGGGATTTGTCGATGATGTGGAATTTTCTCTTAATCCTAGCAAAAATGCGATCGATGTTCGCTCGGCCTCCCGGTTAGGAGAATCGGATTTAAATGTCAATCGAGAACGAGTGGAAACCCTGAGAAAACTCTTTTCAGTGATCAGTAAACAGTAAACAGTGAAAAGTAATCGGGTGCATCTCAATTTTGTAGAAATATCTATACTACATTTGGGCGCACGCGATGCGCCCCTACCATTGGTGCGATAATATTATTATTGTAGGGGCGAATTGTATTCGCCCTCTTTAAATGACTTCTGCTGCTCACCTATATGTCAGAGAAAGTCACCAATAGGAGATGCACCCAATCAGTAATCAGTAATCAGTAAACGGTGAAATGACTCAGAGAATACTGACTCGGAGAATAATATAAGAAAAATTATGTTTCGTCCCCAACCGATACCAGCAAAAGCAGGACAGGAATCCGTCTGGGATTATCCTCGTCCCCCGCGCCTAGAATTATCGCCTAAACACCTAAAAATTATCTTTAATGGGGTGATAATTGCCGATACTAAAAGCAGTTATCGAGTTCTAGAAACCAGTCATCCTCCAGTTTATTATCTACCGCCCCAAGATATTAAAATGGAATACCTGCAAGCCACAGCAGAAAAGTCTTTTTGTGAGTGGAAAGGTCTAGCGGGATATTACAATATCACCGTTGGGGATCAACAGGCAATTAACGTCGCTTGGTATTATCCGGATCCAACACCAGAGTTTCAAGCAATTAAGAATTATCTGGCCTTTTATCCTGCCAAAATGACCGCTTGTTATGCCGACGGGGAATTAGTACAACCGCAACCGGGCAACTTTTATGGGGGATGGATAACCTCCGATGTGGTTGGTCCGTTTAAAGGGGTTCCCAATAGTTGGGGCTGGTAATCACGTTAAGTAAGTAGTCGTGCAAAATTAACTTCTTGGTTAGGAAAGGCAAAAGGCAAAAGGCAAAAGGCAAAAGGCAGCTACTGGCCAAAATTAATTAATTTTCTCCCCAAAACCCCACACCCCACACCCCACACCCTACACCCCACATCCCCTTAACTCCTAGTTTCTACTTTTTACGAGAAATTATGACTATATCCCAACCCGATCTAGAACCCACTTGGATGACGATTATTCGCCTCTTGCGCTGGGATAAACCCGCCGGTAGGTTAATTTTGATGGTTCCCGCTTTATGGGCGGTATTTTTGGCGGCAGACGGGGTGCCACCGCTACCCTTGATCGGGGTGATCATTTTGGGAACTTTGGCCACTAGCGCCGCCGGCTGTGTGGTTAACGATCTTTGGGATCGGGATATCGATCCACAAGTTGATCGCACTCGTAACCGTCCTTTAGCGGCCAGAGCTTTATCGCTAAAGGTTGGTTTGATTATCGCTCTAATTGCTTTCTTTTGTGCCGCAATTTTAGCTTTATATCTCAATTTCCTGAGTTTTTGCCTATGTGTGGCCGCCGTTCCCTTGATTATCTGCTATCCTCTCGCCAAGCGTTTTTTTCCTGTACCCCAATTGGTTCTTTCTCTCGCTTGGGGTTTTGCGGTTTTAATCTGTTGGAGTGCCGTCACCGGGTCGTTAGATAGTAATACATTTATATTATGGGGAGCGGTGATTTTTTGGACATTGGCATTTGATACAATTTATGCTCTGTCCGATCGAGAGGATGATCTCAAGGTTGGTATTAACTCTAGTGCCATATTTTTCGGCAAATACGCTCCGGAAGCCGTGGGGGTCTTTTTTGCCCTAACAGTAGGTTTATTGGCTTGGGAGGGGCAAAAAATGCAGTTATCAGCTTCTTTTTGGCTAGGGTTGGGTCTAGCGGCGATCGCTTGGTTGCGTCAATACTGGTTGTTACGTCAATCGGATTTACCTAAACCAGTTTATGGTCAAATGTTCGGTCAAAATGTTTGGGTCGGTTTTATTTTATTAGCGGCTATGATTGCGGGGAGTTATTTTTAAATAAGTAAATCGAGTAATTTTTGACTCTTTCGGTCTTCCCAAGCGTTTTTTAAGCTCGATCACTATAAAATCAAGTTAGTAAATTACCGCCCCTTAACTAATGTCCAACTCGAAATCTAGTAGCGTTTGGGACCACAAACCCCGTTGGTGTCAACCTTGGTCGATTTTATTGACAGGAATTACCCTGATTGCTGGGTGTTGGTTTTTAACTCAGCGTCTCTGGTTAACCCTACTCCTATCTATTCCTATACTCCTGTGGTGGTTTGTCTTCCTAATTCTTTATCCAAGGACGCTGCAGCAACAGTTAAACACAGAAAGAATCGGGGAAAGCATTGATTAAAACAGGAAAGACAGGACAGGGATTTTTATCCTGTAATTGACTACTTTCATCTCCGCGAAAAGTGTTCCAACGGAAAGGAGCTTTTTTTTCACTCGACATCCATAAAAGTCTTTTTGCTCGTGTCATCGCTACATACAAAAGTCTGTATTCTTCAGCTTTTTTAAGTTGTCCAGCTTCTAACCAAGCGCTTAAAGGTGGGGGAATAATTGGTATGCTGTCGGGGTTTAAATAGCGTTGATGAACCGCTGCTCGAATTTGCGCCCGGGCTACTTCTGCGAGGGTAAAATCTCCCAAAAATTTCGCCCCATTGGGGACCCAAGGTTTGCCAGGAATAATATCTTCGTGAAGAAAGGGAATAAAAACATAATCCCAGTCTAAACCCTTGGCTTTGTGCATAGTAATAATTGTCAGTTGTCCGGGACGAGTATAACAATCGTCGTTATCTTCTTCCACTCCTTCAAAGCGCTCAGAGGCGATAATTTCATTAAGAGTATTAATTGTATTTTTGAGAGAACTATTACCAGCAGTTTCCTGATAAATACGGGCGGTTAATTTTTGCAAAGTGGCTAATTCTGACCCTGAATATTGGAGAGTCATAGCAAAAAAAGACAGGAGTTGATAATGGGGTAATTCTAATCTAGCTTTTAGTAAACTGCAGCAATAACGACGGGCAATTTTTTCGTTAGATTTCAGTTCAGGATCGAGGGGAGTGGGATAGAGAAACTGTTCGGGATAGGTAACTAAAGGATTTAAGTCTTGGGCAGTAATTAAACCCCTCAATTGTAGCACTTCTAAGGCCGCTTTGAGATAATCGGGAGAGTGGGGACGTTCGACAAAAGCCAATAGTTTCAGCATTTCGGCGGGAATTTGGGAAAAGCGATCGATCTCATTAGCTTCAAAAATTCTGATTTGATAACTTTTATAAAAATGGGCAAATTTTTGAGCAAAAAAGTGTCCTTGTCGATTTTCTCTAACGAGAATAGCGGCATTATGTTGAGGATTTTCTTGGAGTAATTTAACTAGACGTTTTTCAATTAATTCTACTGTTTGATAAATATCATCAGGTTGATAAATTTCTAATCCTTTTCCCTCCTTAACTGGATTAGGTTGGGGATCTTCGGCGCTGACGGGAAGAATCGCTTGAACCCGAAAAGGAGCCTCGGTAACTTTATGATTATCTTTTCCCTGTTTCCAATCTCGATCGACCCATTGTAAAACTAAATTAGCAGCTTCGATAATTTTAGTATTGCTGCGACCTGCTTGGTTCATAGTGGATAAATTGCCTTCGCTTTGACAACTTTCACAAAACCAATTAAAGTAAACAGGATCGGCGGGGGTAAAGGTGGAATTAATGGCTTGATTGGGATCGCCGACGCGAATTAAATTAGGGATTTCCCCGTCATTATTTTTTGCTAAAATAGTAATTAGTTTTTCTTGGAGAGGACTAGAATCCTGTGCCTCATCTTCAAAGACTCCAAAGACAGATTTTTGCCATTGTCGGCAAATTTTTTCTTCCTCTAATACCCGCAAGGCTCCTAAAATCATGTCATCATAATCTATATAGTTTTTCTGACGCATCAGGATTTCATACTGTTGGTACAAACCACTAGCAATAGCGAGAATTTGATAATTATCGTCGGTATAGTGGCTTAATTCCCAGACTTGCTGCGGTGATAATCCCGAACTTTTTAGCTCATGAATGGCCGTATAGGCAAGACTAGGTAAAATTTCGGTTCTCAGCACCGATTGACGGCGTAATCTTTCTGTTTCCTCCCCATCAAATTCTACTCCTTCTAATAACTTTTGATAACGAATTGGGTCAGCAATTAGCCATTTTTCCACCGAGTTTCTAATAATTCTGTGGCTAGGAGTCGGAATAACTAAGGTAGAAGATTCGAGGTCTAATCCCGATAATTCCGGGTAACGACGGGCTAATTGTAGGGCCAGTCCGTGCAGAGTTTGGACGCTAAAACCTTGGGCTGAAAGTTGTAAATCTTGCAAGCGTTGTTTAATTTTAGCTTTAATACTAGCGGCAGCCGAGCGGGTGTACGTGACAATAATTAACTGTTTTTTAGCGTGCAGTTGCTCACGAGCAATAACCATGGCGGCAGCTACGGCCAAACTGTGGGATTTTCCTGCCCCCGGCACCGCAGAAATGGCCATTTTTCCCCCTTGCCAATCGGCTAATTCCTGTTGTCCGGCGCGTAGTTGTTGCCGGAGATTTACCAGTAAATTTTCTCGATTAATTACTTTAGTTTCGCTCATTATGCCCCGCCAATTTTATTTTTAGTTTAATTGTATTACTATTTTAGTTGATCCTTAAACTAATTGCTGTAAAAGTTAGCTACAGATAACTAGAATGGGGAGATGGGTTTTTTCAGTGAACAGTAATCAGTAATCAGTGAAAAGAAAGTAGCGAAGTTTTCACCTAACACTGTCCACTTAAAACTGTAATCTGATAACTGATCACTGATAACTGATCACTGATAACTGATATATAGCCAATTTTGTTGTACTTCTACCCGAATTTTGCCGGTTAAGGAAGAAGTGGCATCGCGATTAACACCAGTAATGAGATTAACCACTGACTCAACTTCGGCAAAATTAGGTGATGAGGGTAAATATTGAGCCAAAAATAAACGAATCACCCGTCTTTGTATCGCTAGAGGTAAAATTTGTAAAGGGGAGCGATCTAGTCTTTGTTGATCTAGATCGATAACCTGACGAAAAATATCGCGGGCAATACTATCTAAATAATCGCTTTCTGCTTCCAAAATTTCGGCAGTTTGGGCGAGATGTTTTTCAATTTGGGGATTTAAATTAGTTTGCAGGTAGGGTAATAATTCCCGACGGATGCGATTGCGAGCATAGCGTAAATTTTCATTAGCTCGATCGTACCAGATCGGTAATTCTCGACTTTGACAAAAAGCGAAAGTTTCCCCGCGAGTAACATTTAAGAGGGGACGGACTAAGAAAATATCCGGGGTTAAACTTGTCAACCAAGTTAAGGCAGAAAGTCCATCACTACCGGCTCCGCGCGTGAGATTATAAAGAAAAGTTTCCGCTCGATCGCTCCTCGTGTGTGCCGTGAGAAGATAATTAAAACCCTGTTCTTGGGCGATTGTTTGTAAAGCTTGATAACGCCATTGTCGGGCCTTGGCTTCTGTTTCCGTCATGGGGGGTGCGGTGGCAATATAAACGGGTAATTGCCAAATTTCGGCGATTTTCCGCACATGAGCCACTAATCCTCGGTCGTAAGACCAACGGTGATCACAGTGAGCGATCGCCAGTTGCCAACCCCAACGAGAGCGCAAATCCAGCAATAATTGACCTAAACAAAGGGAATCCTGACCTGCTGACAATGCCACTAAAAGAGACGCATTTTTAGGTAATAATTGTCCCTTTTTGACTGTGGTTTCCAGACGAGTATGGAGAGGTGTCCAAAAATTAGCCAAAATTTTTAGATTTATTTACTTGACAAGGATGTGGGAAGTATTTTCAGTGAACTGATAACTGATAACTGATAACTGATAACTGATAACTGATAACTGATAACTGATAACTGATAACTGATAACTGATAACTGATAACTGATAACTGATAACTGATAACTGATAACTGATAACTGATAACTGATTTAACCT
>NZ_JADBUB010000014.1:0-8410 GCF_020245865.1 Microcystis sp. M169S2 | reverse complement strand
ATAAACGTATTGGTCGGAACCGTTACCGCCGTTAAGTTTGTCCTCACTACCGCCACCAATAATGACATCATTACCAGTGCTACCGGTGATAGTATCATTCCCCCAATAGCCATGAATTTGGATATTGCCACCGACAAAAGCCGTATTAGAGAAGTCGAGGGTATTGTCACTCCAATCACCGACGATGGTGACTTTTCCTGCTACTCCTGTCCCGTCGATGGTTTCAATGCCGCTATTGGCACTAAAACTCTTGAGACCAATATCCACATTACCAGTACCTTTGGCGACGATGGTATCTGTACCAGTGTTTCCTGTATCCGTAATGGTGTCATAACCTTGGAAACTCGACCAGCCTCCAGCTAGATTACCGGAGACATAATAGTTATCTGATCCTTCACCTCCATCCAATTGGTCATTGTCTGCGCCACCATAGAGGAAGTCATTACCAACCCCACCCGATAAAGTGTCAGACCCCCAATCTCCATCGATTAGGTCATCGCCGCCGCCACCATTGAGAATATCGTTTCCCCCGTAACCCATCAGGTTTTCGGCAAGATTCGTACCTGTAATCGTGTCGCTGGAGTTATCACCATAAATAATGGTTTTCTGAAGATAGAAATAGTTGAGCCAACTGGAAACATCGTTAAGGCGAGCATTGGCATCACCATCTTCGTTGACGAGACGATTGTCTTCGATGTTAAAGCCAATATGATAGAGTCCATCGGCTACGGTATTGACTAAATTTTTACCGAAGTATTGGGTTGTCGCTCCGTCATTTTGTACCAGGTGGTAGCCTGTTTCCTCATTTCCCTCATCGTCACCGTGGAGGAGGATAAATTCGTCATAGTGATTAGTGCGAACCCATTGATTGAGGGTGCGAATATCATCGCTGGTAATCCAGCCATCAGCAGCGATACCTGTAGCAGTAATACCATCTACTAATAGATGGTTAAGTCCATCGGCGGCGGCGGCTCCGGCGTTAATATCCCCCGCATTTGTCCACTTGGCTAAGCCAGTATCAATTTTGATGGTATCGACAATTTTATCTAATCCGGTGCCAGTGGTGGACTGATCGACGTAAAAATATGTTACCCAATCTGCTACGTCTTTGACTGTGGCATTAGCTGCACCATCTTCGTTGAGAAACCGTCCATTTTGGATCTCAAAACCAATATGATAGATTCCGTCGGCAACGGTATTAACTAGGTTTTTCGCAAAATATGTGGTCTGAGCGCCGTCATTTTGAACTAAATGGAAGCCAGTTTCCTCTGTCCCTTCATCATCCCCATGCAGAACAATAAAAGTATTATAACGGGTGGCATCAGAGCGAATCCAATTGTTAATTTGTGCAATATCGCTTTCGGAAATTGAACCATCGGCGGCGAGATTGTAGGTGGTAATCGCTGTTTTTAATAAATCATTCAGTCCATTGGCCGCATCAGCACCGCCAGCAATTTCTTGCCAAGGTATATTTTGCGCTAAACCCTGATCGGCAATAATTAATTCCGTAATCCGATCAAGTCCGGTATTAGTTGTGGCCCGATCTGTATAAAATTGAGTTAGCCAATCCGCCACCTGAGCAACCGTGGCATTTGCGTTCCCATCTTCATTGAGAAAAGTACCATTTTGAATGAGGAAACCAATGTGATAAATGCCATCAAAAACCGTATCAACTAAATTCTGATTGCGATACTGTTGAGTCGCTCCGTCATTTTGGACTAAATGAAACCCTGTTTCTGTTGTACCGTCGTCATCACCGTGGAGAGCAGTAAATTCTGCTAAACGGTTAGCGCGAATCCAAGCATTAATCGCGGTTACGTCACTGACAGTAAAAATGCCGTTACTAGCAACTCCAGTGGCTTGTTTGGCTTCTACGATTAACTGATTTAATCCGTTAGCTGCCGTCATTCCACCCGTAATATTTGTGCCGAGATTAGCACCAGCGAGTCCTGGATCTCTGCCAATTCTTTCAACCGTTTGATCTAGTCCCGTTCCGGTTGTTCCAGTTGGGGAATTTTGCACCATCGAATAAGATTTGCTGGCCATAATTTTTAACCATAAAAAATAAGGTAGTTAGTGAAATAGCAACAATTGTTAGACAAGTAACGACAAAACCGCACTAAGGCAGGTTTATCCTAAATCCAGTTAGCAAAACCCAGTTATCATCAGGGACCACTGAAGTGGTCACTAGAAACAAGAAGGCTTGTCCACTGCACTGGATCAGGGGGATTTGGTGTTACCCTGACAATTGCGGATCGATATCCTCACCCACACCCGAAGTCGATCCCAACGATTGGACAGTCTCAGATAGTCGATAAGTTCTAACCGATTGTCTTGCCTCTGCTCAGACTATCGAACGAGGCTTTCCGACCTTGATAGTCCTGAGTCGGCGTTTGATAATCTAACCTTTGATGGAATCTTAGATTATCGTAGCACTTTATACAGATATTTGATCCCCGCTGCTTTTTCTCTCTTAGCGTTGCTCAAATAAAAATACCTGATCTTGCGCGTAACTGAATTTAAACCTAGGCGATCGCTGCAAGCGTCCGATCAGATGGCTGACAAGCGACGGCGAACTCGCTCAACCGGGATGGTGCTGGTTAAGCAGGATATAATCAAACTGCTGCAAGTCAATCTCGGCGATATCTACTTTCCCCAACTGGAGGTTGAGACGGTGGGTCAGGTGAGGAGCAATTTGGGAAGTCGTCAGGACAATTTCCAGGCTATCAAAGACAACTAATATAAAACAACTTTACATTGATGCCAATTGGATAATTTAAGCGCATCTTATGATAGTCTAAATCTTTTCTTAAAGATGGTAGTAGGAAAGAGCGGCTACCGTGAGAGAGTAGTATCCATCGTCTCGGTCTTGAGTGGGATGTACTGCCATTCTCATCGGATGGTGGTTTCTGCCATGTCTGACCTGTTTGGGGTGAAGATGTCTTTATGGTTAAAAGACCGCAGGGAACGCACGTTGTCAGACGAGGATATATGACACTATCATAAGATAGTAGTAGCCTGAGCCGAAACCATGAAAACAATTAGTTTTAAAACCCATGTGGGAGAAGATGGAACATTACAAATATCTTTACCCCCTGAACTTAAAAACACAGATTTAGAAGTTACCTTAGTTTATCAGCCAATATCTCTAAAAGAAAAAGAAGAAAAAACTACATTTAGCCAATGGCAAGAAGGCTTCTTTCAAGAAGTAATTGGCGGTTGGGAAGGTGAATTATTAGTAAGAGAAAAACAGCCAGATTATGAGGAAAGAGCGCTCAAGAATGATTAAGGATAAAAATCAGCAAACCTATAGAGACCCTAGTATTGTCGGTTATTATGCCCAATTAACCGCACTACAGCCGGCAGAAAGGACAATTTTAACTCTGCTGCAAGAGCGTTTATCGACGATGAAAATGCTTGATTTAGGGGTAGGTGCGGGACGGACTACGAAGTATTTTGCCCCTCTTGTGGGAGAATATATCGGTGTTGATTATTCTGCGGAAATGATCGCCGCTTGTAGTCAAAAATTCCCCCATTTAGTCTGGCAAGTGGCCGATGCTAGAAATCTAGAACAATTTGCCGATAATTATTTTGATTTTATTCTCTTTAGTTTTAATGGCATTGATTATATTTCCCCTGCTGACCGTTTTCTAGTTTTAGAGGAAATTAGCCGCATCGGTAAAACTGGCGGTTATTTTTGTTTTTCTAGTCATAATCTTCAGGGAATTATCCCAGAATTCGATTGGAAAAAAAAGATTAGTTTGAATCCTTTTAGTAGCTATGTCAATTTAGTCATCTGGGCGATTTTGCGTGCCTGTAATCCCTCTCTTAGCTACGAACAGTTATTGACTGCTGACTATGCAATTATTCGGGATGAACCCCATAATTTTCGTCTGCAAAATTATTACGCCACCCCCAAAGAACAATTAAGACAGTTAAGGTCTTACTTTCAAGAGATTAAAATTTATTCTTGGAAAACCGGTCAGGAAATTAAGAGCGAACAAGAGTTAAATACTAATCTTGATCATTGGCTTTATTATCTCTGTGTTCTTCCCTAATATTATCCCGCTTTTTTGGGGGATATTGAAGTAATGCTTGGGCAAGATAATGACCGGTGTAGGATTTTTCACATTTAGCCACGGTTTCTGGTGTTCCCACCGCGATTAATTCTCCTCCCTTGTCCCCTCCTTCCGGTCCCAAATCAATAATCCAATCGCTACAGCGAATCACGTCGAGATTGTGTTCGATGACGATAATCGAATTACCTTTATCGACCAATCTTTGTAACACATCTAAGAGATGATGCACATCATAAAAAGATAACCCCGTAGTCGGTTCATCAATCAAATATAGGGTTTTTCCGGTGGCCCGTCGGGATAATTCGGCCGCTAATTTCACCCTTTGCGCTTCTCCACCGGATAAAGTGGGCGCACTTTGACCGAGTTTACAGTATCCTAAACCCACATCCACGAGAGTTTGTAATCTGGTGGTGGCCCGGGGGACATTTTCAAAGACCTTTAATGCTTCCTCGATCGTCATATCTAAGACATCGGCGATCGAATAACCTTTATACTTAACCTGTAGGGTTTCCCGATTATAACGCGCCCCTTTACACACATCACACTGCACATAGACATCGGGGAGAAAATTCATCTCGATGACGTTTACCCCTTGGCCTAGGCAAGCTTCACAGCGTCCTCCCTTAACATTAAAAGAAAACTGCCCCGCTTTGTAACCCCTAGCTTTTGCTTCGATGGTTTCGGTGAAAATCTCGCGAATAATGTCAAAAACCCCCGTATAGGTGGCAGGATTTGACCGAGGAGTGCGTCCTATCGGTGATTGGTCGATGACAATTACTTTGTCAACCGCGTCCAATCCTTCCACTTTATCTAACTCTTTGGGGAAGGGAGTTAAACGGGTTAAATGATGTTGTAAAGCTGGATATAATAACTCATTAATTAGGGTAGATTTGCCCGAACCAGATACCCCCGTAATCGAGACTAATTTTCCTAAAGGAATCGTTACATCAATATTTCTTAGGTTATTTTGATGGCAATTTTTTAAGACTAAAGCATTACCATTCCCAGACCTTCTTTGGTGAGGAGTTTCAATAACTTTGCGTCCCGATAGGTAGGCTCCTGTTATCGATTTTTTCGACTTTAAAAGACTTTTAAAACTGCCTTGACAGATGATTTCTCCGCCATGAATCCCCGCTTTCGGACCGATATCGACCAAATAATCAGCTGCCCGAATCGTTTCTTCATCGTGTTCGACGACGATTAAAGTATTACCTAAATCTCGCAATCTTTGCAGGGTTTCTAACAGTTTACTATTATCTCTTTGGTGTAATCCGATGCTAGGTTCATCGAGAACGTATAATACTCCCGTTAATCCCGAACCGATTTGAGTGGCTAATCGAATTCGTTGGGATTCTCCCCCGGATAAAGTCATCGCTGGTCGATCGAGGGTAAGATAATCTAATCCCACATCGATTAAAAATTGTAGTCTCGCTTTGATTTCTTTGAGGGCTAATTCCCCAATTAATGCCTGTCTTGGGGTTAAATGACAATCATTAATTCTCTGCAAACAATCCCGGATGGGAACTCCGGTAAAATCCGTGACCGTATATTCTCCTAAACGTACCGATAAAGCTTCTGGTTTTAATCTTTTTCCGTGACAAACTTCGCAGGTTTGGTTAACAATATATTTCTCTAGTCTTTGTTTAATAACTTCCGAGGTGGTTTCTTGATAATTCCTATCTAAGATATTGATAACCCCAGCAAATTCTCGATAGTAACCGCGACCAGTATCATAACGGTAATCATCTTCAAAATAGATCGGTTCTTTACTCCCATAGAGAATGATATCTTGCTGGGTTTTTGTTAGTTTCTGCCAAGGAGTTTGGATTTCAAAACCTAAAGCTTGCCCTAAACCGTAGAGGAGAGAAAGATAGTAGGAATTATCCTTATCTGACCAAGGGGCAATAGCCGAATAAACCGGTTGTTTTGGGTCTGGAATGACTAAATCTGCCGAAAATTTCCGTAAACTGCCCAATCCGTGACAGTTGGGACAAGCACCATAGGGAGAATTAAAAGAGAATAAACGGGGGGATAATTCCTCCATAACTGCCCCGTGTTCGGGACAGGCAAATTTCTCGGAAAAGACAATTTCTTTGGTAACTTCTGGATTATCTTCGTTATTCTCATCGAGAATTTCCACAATCGCTACACCGTCGGAATGCTTTAAACAAGTGGTTAAAGAATCCACTAATCTTTCCTGTAAACCCTCTTTTTTGATCAGGCGATCAATAACAATTTCGATATCATGAAGATGTTTTTTATCTAACTCGATGCCCTCGGATAATTCTACTACCTTGCCGTCAATCCGCACCCGGGCAAAGCCTTGGGATGCCAAACTAGAGATTAATTGCTTATGCGTGCCTTTTTTGCCGCGAATTACTGGAGCTAAGATTTGAAATCGGGTTTTATCGGCTAATTCCATCACTCGATCGCACATTTGATCGATGGTTTGGGGGGCAATATTGCGATCGCAATGGGGACAATGGGGTTCACCGGCACGACCGAACAATAAACGCAAGTAATCGTAAATTTCCGTAACAGTTCCCACACTAGAACGGGGATTGTGGGAAGTGGATTTTTGGTCAATGGAAATAGCCGGACTTAAACCCTCGATCGCATCCACATCGGGTTTATCTAATTGTCCTAAAAATTGACGCGCGTAGGCGCTGAGGGACTCCACATAGCGGCGCTGTCCCTCGGCAAAAATAGTATCGAAAGCGAGGGAAGATTTGCCAGATCCCGAAACTCCGGTAAAAACAATCAACTGATTGCGGGGTAATTCGAGATCAACATTTTTGAGATTGTGTTGTCGTGCGCCACGGATACGGATTGAGTCAGTTTGAGCCATCGGACGGTGCCAAGTAGTCCTTAACAATCATAGCCTTGACGAATGGGTTTCAGCTACTAAAAAACCAGTCTTCTATCATATCAGAAGATTATCGGGGTTAAACCGCTCTTTCGAGAAACTCGCGCATATCCCGATCGGCCGCAGGACAAAAGCTATGACTCGCTTCTTCTTCTAAATGGGCTAAAACTGGGCAATTAATCCGATAATCTGGTTCTTTTGACCGTTCTAGCCGCAATTCGTACACTTGTTTTTCCAGTTGTTCGATGCGGTCCACCAGAGCGCGAATAGCCACCGCTTCCGAGTCGGGTAAATCACCGTGTTCGAGGGGTTCCACCCGCGTCCCGGCCCGATAGATTAAACGACCTGGTACACCAACAACGGTACAATCGGCAGGAATATCGCGCAGGACCACAGAACCAGCACCGACGCGAACGTTATTACCCAGATAAATATTACCTAAAACCTTAGCCCCAGCGCCGACGACCACATTTTCCCCTAGAGTCGGGTGACGTTTACCGCTTTCTTTCCCCGTCCCTCCTAAAGTAACTCCCTGATAGATGAGGGCATAATCACCGACAATGGCGGTTTCTCCGATGACAACTCCCATACCATGGTCGATAAAAACACCCTGACCAATTTGGGCGCCGGGGTGAATTTCGATACCAGTCAGAAAACGGGCAAGATGGGAAATTAAACGGGGAATAAAGGGAATCCCGATGTGATATAGCCAATGGGCGAAGCGATGGCACAGTAAAGCCTGTAATCCGGGATAACAAAATAGTACCTCTAACCAGTTGCGGGCAGCGGGGTCACGTTCAAAAATGATCTTGAAATCGGCTAGGAGAATAGATAACACGAGTCTTGATTCCATATTGATCGAGCTTATACTAAACCATGTTATCACCCTGGTAAATGAGCCGTTCAACTAAAAAGCGATCGAGTAACCCGTTTTCCTAGTTCGCTTTTACTGTTCTCGGCCAAATTTTGAAGATATCCTTAATTTCTCTCCTGTTTAATCTTCCTTTAACTTGAGTCTGAAAAAATGCGATTGTTTGGCATTTTTTTGCAGGGTTTCAGCTAAAAATATGATTAAGGCTATCGATCGTCACCATGGGAATTTTTTATTAACCTTGCTGTCAATTGCTGGCAGTATCAACATCGTTACCGAATCTGCCTCAGCTTTAAATATCACCCGATTGAGCAGTCTTGGCAATAGTACAAATGCTGCTAATAACTTCGGGGCAGAAATTCCCGCTTATGACCCCTCTAGTCGCAAATTATTCGTGACCGGTCCCAATAATCGTCTAGATATTGCCGATATCAGCAATCCCGCTAGTCCAATTCCGGCTCTTCTAGGTTCTGTGTGAGCATGGTATAATAGTAACACAGAACAGGAGGTGGGTTATGTGGATAAATTTTGATCAACTCCTCGATTTACCAAATGTAACAGTGGTCAATTATCAAAAAATTGATGAGACAATTT
>NZ_JADBUB010000139.1:0-20971 GCF_020245865.1 Microcystis sp. M169S2 | reverse complement strand
TCATGGACAGTGTTGCTCCTTTAAGAGCCAGTTTCAGATTGTCGATAATATCATCGGGTAATTTTGAGAGATTGGCAAGGGTTCTTTTTTTGACTTGATCTCCTTCTCGATAGGACTCTCGAAGAAGAACAGCGGGGGGGGGAATTACGGTAGAGAATTCTTGTCCATTAATAAATGTTACAAATTACATGGGTACACTAAGAAGAGTTAAGAGGTATATCCATTGATGGATAAAGGTTTCGGCTATTATGGTATATATGTATGGGGGAAGTTCAGGTATAGTGAGTTTAATCGCTGTTGGTGCGTTGGGTGCCGCTTCCCTTCGTCGTCGGGGATAAATTATCCTTGGTAGGGGCAACTACAGAGGGTTTGCCCCGAAATTGGTTAAATATTATCAATATTCTTTTACATTCCCTCGGCAATTTGTTAAGGTGATAAGGTGAAATAGGAATAACAATCAATAGAGCCAATGACTCCCCAATTAATGATTCAACTTTCGTCTTTAATGAGAGAAGGGGGTGAACTCCGCGAATTTGGTAACATTTATTTATTCAGGTTTACTTCAGAGCTACAATCTCGTTTTGAGCAGTTATTAGCTAAGAAGAAAACTGACAGTCTCTCTGTTGACGAAGAAGCGGAGTATGCTGGACTTTCTGAACTAGAGCGCGTTTTTACGCTTATTAACGCCCAACTTGCCACCAAAAGTCAATGGTGTCCCTATCAACTCGAAGAATAGTCCGACAACGAGCCAAATATCTGTGAATATTGTCATTCTCCAGAATACTTGAGTCCAGACCTTTTTACCCTTGACCACATATTGCCAAAGTCCTTTTTTTAATTAGAGAAAATATGCAGATAAAAGACATGACTCCCCAAGAGTTACAAAGTTTAATCCGTAATACAGTAGATGATACTCTAGATGAATACTTTGGTGATCCGGATGAGGGAAAACAAGTTAAAGAATCTTTTAAAGAAAAGTTATTAGAAATCCAACAAAAAAGACTACAAGGAAGAGCGACTATTCCTGCAGCTGAGGTGGATAAAAGATATGGGATAGAACCTTAAATGAGCTATTCTGTTACTTTTGAACCGGAGTCGATAACTGATTTAGATTTGATCACCGATTTTATCAGACTGAGGATTCTTAATAAAATTGAATGGTTAGCCATCAACTTTGAACAGATAACCCCCCTTCCTCTTACAAGAGAATGGTCAGGGTTTTATAAATTAAGAGTAGGAGATTATCGGGTTATTTATGAATTTGATCGAGAGAGTAGGATAATTATTATTGTTAGAGTAGGTCATAGAAGTGAAGTTTATGACTAAATACTTACTAAAATAATGGGATCAGCAATAAGCTAAGATACATTTTAAACGCCTATTCTTACTTTATTGCCTGTGCTTTAAGTCGGGTAACAAAGGGAGAATCTCCAGCTTTTTCTCGAATTTTTTGGGCAAATTCTAAATCAGCTTGGATAGCTTGATCTAATTCCTCTCTATGTTCCCAATAGTAAGCTAATGCTGAGTGAATTTGACTCATACTTAAATCACGATGGTTAATGTGAATTTCTCCAGGAGTCCAACCGTAAGCTATTTGTGCCATAACTAGATCAATCACTTTTAGGGTAGAACCCGCAATTATTGGTACTCCCCGATGATCAATTGCAATATGTTTATAGTCTGTGAGATTTGTTGTCATGTAGAGAGGGTGAAGCTAAAACACATTTATAATTATAGCGTTTCTGATTCACAAGAGGTACATTCCCGATCCTGAACAGCTTAATCAGCAAAGGTTTAAGTGTGCTGCACAGATGCGAGAACCGCTATATACTAAGTACCTAGGCCAAATTAATTACACATATCTAACCACCTCTTACCTCTTGCATGAGTGCCTATCTTGACTAGGAAATTTATTTTGCACTACTACTTACCTAATTGCCGCAAATTCTTGGGACAAGTGGCTTAAGCTATTTGTCTATACCCAATATAAAAAACGGTCTCCCTAAACCAGTTGCCAAAATCGCCGCCATGGACAGTCAATTACTCGATAAACTCGGACAATTACAAAACCTCTTAAAAACCAGCGAAAAAGCTCTGATTGCCTATTCTGGGGGCGTGGATAGCACCCTAGTGGCAAAAGTGGCCTATGATCTGCTAGGGAGTCAAGCATTGGCAATTACGGCGGTTTCCCCTTCCCTACTGCCGGAAGAATTGGAAGAAGCGATCGCTCAGGCCAATTATATCGGTATTCGGCACGAATTGGTGGAAACCGAGGAAATGAATAACCCCAATTACACCAGTAATCCCGTTAATCGCTGTTATTTCTGCAAAAGTGAGCTACACGACACCCTTAAACCCCTCGCTCTCGCTCGTGGTTATTCCTACGTCATCGATGGCGTTAATGCTGATGATTTAAGGGATTATCGTCCCGGGATTCAAGCAGCTAGGGAACGCGGCGCTCGTTCACCTTTGGCGGAAATTGCTATCACAAAAAGCGAAGTTCGTCAACTATCTCGTTACTTAAATTTACCTTGGTGGGATAAACCGGCGCAACCCTGTTTAAGTTCCCGTTTTCCCTACGGGGAGGAAATTAGCCTGGAGAAATTGCAAAGAGTCGGACGGGCGGAGATTTATCTGCGAAAATTAGGTTATCGTCAATTACGGGTGCGATCGAGCGGCGATACGGCACGGATTGAATTACCGGCAGCAGAAATTCCCGACTTTATTAATCGGACAAATTTAAGCGAATTAGTCGCTGATCTGCAAAAATTAGGCTTTATCTATGTCACCCTCGATCTAGAAGGTTATCAAAGCGGCAAGCTTAATCGAGTCCTCTAGTTCAGTGATCAGTGATCAGTAAACAGTAATCAGTGGACTGAAAACTCAAATCTGCTCTAACAGTTATCTTAATGGTGAGGTACGAAGTTTTCCTTTTGGGGAGTCGGTCGTCGGTGGTCAATACCAAATTGGGTTATACTTCATCTTGGCGAGAAAGGCTGTAACGGATAACGGATAACGGACAACTGGTCACTGATAACTGATAACCGGTCACTGATAACTGATAACCGGTCACTCGATCGGATATATTAAAAAAATGTTAAAAAGCCGGGGAGCGGACTGATGAACCTTTGTCTAGGGTCCCTAAGTCTTTACCCTTAAACCTCTAATTGCCAAGGCGAGGATAGATGAGTCAACTACAAAATGCCTTTACCCTATTCCTGAGCCTGTTGGTGGAAGCGATGCCTTTCTTACTGCTAGGGGTGATTCTCTCTAGTATTCTTTTAATATTTGTCGATGAACGTCGCCTAGTTGCCTTGATGCCTCGAAATGCTATTTTAGGAGCATTTGTGGGGGGATGTATTGGGTTTTTGTTTCCCGTCTGCGAGTGTGGCAATGTACCCGTGGCGCGACGTTTACTTGTGCAAGGAATGCCGAATGCAGTAGCGGTTAGTTTTCTCTTAGCAGCGCCGACAATTAACCCGATTGTTATCTGGTCCACTTGGGTAGCTTTTCGCGATCAACCGGAAATTGTTTTCTATCGAGTTATCTTTTCTTTGTTCATCGCTACGGTTATCGGGATTATCTTTAGTATCCAAAAAGATCCGCGACCACTCCTCCAAACCTCTTTGGCAAAAAGTCTCAATTGGCAACCGCAAACACCGGAAAAAGAATCTATCCCACTACTACTACAATCCGGGTCTTTTCTGATCGGTAATTCTGGCAAAACTTTGCGCTTAGACGAAAGTTTTGCCGCTACTGCTGTCCTACCGGCAGTGCAAGCAATCCCGATGAAAAGGCGCTGGTTAACTTTTCTGGAAAACGTGGTGATGGAATTACGCGAATTAGGAGGAGTGTTAATCTTAGGAAGTGCTATAGCGGCCGGTTTACAGGTGTTTGTTCCCCGGGAATTTGTGCTTAATTTGGGTCAGGATCCGATTACTTCGATCTTGGCCATGATGCTGTTAGCGGTCATTGTTTCGATTTGTTCCACGGTTGATTCTTTTTTTGCCCTCTCCTTTGCCTCTAGTTTTACCAGTAGTTCCCTGCTGGCTTTTTTAGTGTTTGGTCCGATGATTGACCTGAAAGGGATTGGTTTAATGTTGTCTATTTTTAAACCGAGAATGTTAATTTATCTCTTTGCTTTAGCAGCGCAAATGACTTTTTTACTCACCTTGGCTCACAGTTATTTATTTTAGGTCAGTACCTGGATAGTTTTTCCCATGAATTCATCACGTCTAAAAATAATCGCCCCCCAATTTATCGATATTATTGCCCTAATCGGTTGGGGTTCGTTACTATTTAAATACTGGATAACTGGACAATTAAATTTACTGATACATCCTAATTATTTTATTCTGGTTCTCATCACCAGTATGGCTTTATTTGCCCTTGGAATAGTCAAGCTTTGGACATTATTAAAACAGTGGCAAAAAAAGATTAATTTAGATAGTAACGATAATCGATCGCATATTACCATTCTTCCCCAACATTTTGGCTCAGGTTTATTAGTAATAACTGCCCTTTTAGGCCTATTTATCGCCCCGCAGCCCCTCAGTAGTCAAATCGCATTACAGAGGGGAATTAGTGAATCTTTACCCCTAACTCGCGTGCAAACTCAATCCTTTGGCACTACCGTTAAACCGGAGGAAAAAAGTTTAATTGAATGGGTAAGAACTTTGAATGCTTACCCCGAACCTGATGCCTACACAGGACAACCGGTAAAAGTCACAGGTTTTGTGGTACAATTACCCCAACTACCCGATAATTATTTATTAATTAGTCGCTTTATTCTTACCTGTTGTGCCGTGGATGCTTATCCCGTTGGTTTACCAGTGAAACTATCAGGAAGTCGCAGTCAATATCCCAATGATACTTGGTTAGAAATCACCGGAGAAATGGCCACGGAATCTTTACCCGTAGAGGGAGGAAAATCAACCACCAGAAGACAATTAGTAATTAAGGCCAAATCCGTGAAACCTATACCCACTCCTGCGGATCCCTACGGATATTAACAGTTAACAGTTATCGGTGAGCAGTTGTTTTTACTAACCATCTACTATAATGATCAAGACCTTACAATTACAACCGATTGATAAATTAGCAATAACATTAATTGTATCGCTAACCTTAGTAATTGGTGGCTTAATTTGGTTTGGTAATAGCTGTGGTAATCAATGTCTTTTACAAACCGGTCCAAGAGTCAAGGAATTTAGCTGGGAAAATCGAGAAATTGGAGCGGAAGATCAAGCATTTATTATCACTTTTGATCGCCCCATGGATCATGCTAGTGTAGAAAAAAATCTAGTTATCGATCCTGCGCTGCCGGGGAAGTTTAGTTGGGCCGGAAGACGATTAGCTTATACCCTCACTTCTCCCATTCCCTACGGAGAAAAATATCATCTGCAAATTGAAGGTGCGCGAGAACAATTTCGCAGCGGTAATCGATTAGGACAAACCCTGGCAATTTTTGAAAGAGAATTTAAAAGTCGGGATCGTGCTTTTGCCTATATTGGCACTAATGGAGAAGAACAGGGAAGATTAATTTTTTATAACTTGACCGAGGAGAAAAAAACCCTCTTAACCCCCGCAGATTTGACCGTTATGGCTTTTGAATTTTACCCTGATGGTAAAAAAATTCTCTTTTCGGCCGTGGCGAAAAATCAGGGTATAGAGGGAATTCGTGAACTGCAGCTTTACCAAGTTGATAGCAGTCAATCGCCGGCAAAAATTGAGTTAGTGCTAGACAATAAAGATTATCAAAATAATCATTTTGATTTAGCTAAAGATGGGGAAACCATTGTCGTTCAGAGAATTGAGCGCCGCAATCCGATTAACTTCGATTTATGGGCAGTTAAATCGGGGGAAAAACCCCAACAATTAAACATCCAAGGCGGGGAATTTTTGATTGCACCTGATAGTAAAACTTTAGCTGTCACCCAGGGGGAAGGAATCGCCCTTTTGCCTTTAAAAACCGAAACAAAACCCCTGGATTTTTTACCAAAATTTGGGCGAATTTTGAATTTTTCTGCTGATGGTACGGCCGCAGCAATGGTTAATTTTAATACTGATAATGCCAAAATGCGTTATATTCGATCACTTTTTTATGTCAATAATCAAGGATTACAAAAACGCTTACTCAATCTACAAGGTTCGATTATAGATTGTCAATTTAATGCCACTGGTAGTGATTTGTATTGTTTGTTAACTGAGTTAGTTACTAACAGTCAAGAGTACAAAGAAAAACCCTATTTTGCTAAAATAGATGTGAAGACTGGTCAAGTGACTCCCCTACTGGAATTAGCCGATTATCGTGATATTCACATTAGTTTATCTCCCGATAGTTTAGCGATTATTTTTGATCAACTTCGCACCAGTTATGATACCAATCCGACTAATCCCTTGACTACTGACTCAGGAGAAACAATTATCAGTGGTCGTTTGTGGATGTTAATTCCTCCCCTACAAGATGGAGTGAAAGCAAGTAAATCTGATTTAATTGAATTACCTCTAGCGGGAATTCGTCCCCAGTGGATGCCGTAGAATTTGATTATTAACTTAGGAATTATTTCGATGCTGTCAAACTCAGAAAAATTAGCCAAATTGCGTCAGTATTTTGTTAGTGGTGCCACTCTTTCCTATCAATTCCGTCGTCAGCAGTTAGAGAAGTTAAAACAGGCAATTATTAAATATGAAGCGGAGATATATCAAGCTTTATATAGGGATTTAAAGAAAAGTCCCGAAGATTGTTGGATTACTGAAAATGGCTTCCTTCTGGGGGAAATTAATACCGCTTTAAAAAATTTGCGCTCATGGATGCAACCCAAACCTGTTAAAACTAATCTTTTAAATTTTCCCTCCTCCAGTCAAATTATTCAGGAACCTTTAGGAGTGGTTTTAATTATTGCTGCTTGGAATTATCCCCTCCAATTGTTATTAGTGCCTTTAGTTGGTGCTATTGCTGCCGGTAACTGTGCGGTATTAAAACCGAGTGAATTTGCCTCAGCGACGGAAAAATTAGTAGTTAAAATAATTGAAGAAATATTCCCTGAAGAATATGTGTTAATTGTACCCGGAGATGGTGCGGAAGTAATTCCGAATATGTTAGACAGTTTCACCTTTGATCATATATTTTTTACTGGCAGTACAAGGGTAGGAAAAATTATTTATCAACTAGCAGCAGAAAAGTTAATTCCTGTTACTCTAGAATTAGGGGGAAAAAGTCCCTGTGTTATCGAAGCTGATGCTAATATTTCCGTGGCAACCCGTCGCATTGCCGTGACAAAATTCTCTAATTGTGGTCAAATGTGTATCGCAGCTGATTATGTTTTGGTACACCAATCCCAGCAGGAGAATTTGATCAGAGAATTAGCTAATACTATTGTTAATTTTTTCGGTGAAGATGCCAGATTAAGTGCTGATTATGGTAAGATAATTAATGAGAAACAATTTGATCGTCTGATTGACTTTCTCCAAGATGGTGAGATTGTTTTTGGCGGCAAAACTGATCGAGAAAATTTATATATTCAACCAACTTTATTAATTAACGTTTCCCTCGATGCTCCTATTATGCAAGGGGAAATATTCGGACCAATTTTACCGATCATTGCCTTTAGCACTTTTGAGGAAGCTTTAGCAATTATTGCTAAAAACCCTAACCCTCTAGCTTTTTATCTGTTTACTACCAAGGCAAAAACCGAAAAGAAATGGTTAGAATCAGTTCAGTTTGGGGGAGGTTGTATTAACAACAATAGTTTTCATTTTACTAATCCTAGTTTACCCTTTGGTGGTCGAGGAAATAGCGGTATTGGTAGCTATCATGGTCGTTTTTCCTTTGAGAATTTTAGTCACCAAAAAGCGATTATGAAAACACCTCTTTGGTTCAATCCCGCTTTAAAATATCCGCCTTTTAAGGGTAAATTAAACTTATTTAAGTTATTAGTTCGGTAAAAAGCTACAGTTTAAGTTAAAGCTTTTAAGAGAGCTTGAAATTTAAGCTGAATTTCTGCTAGTTCTTTTTCCGGATCGGAACCGGCAACAATACCCGCACCGGCGTATAATCGCGCTCGATCGCCTTCAATTAAGGCCGAACGAATACCAACAATAAACTCACTATTATTTTGACAATCGATCCAACCCAAAGGAGCGGCATAAAGAGAGCGATCGAAGGTTTCATAATGACGAATTTGTGCTAGGGCGATCTCCGTGGGAACCCCAGCAACAGCAGGAGTGGGGTGTAGTTGGGCAACAATTTCGAGGGGATGGATGGAGGGTTTTAGTTTGGCATGGATAGGAGTCCAGAGATGTTGAATATTGGAGAGTTTTAACAATCTAGAGGGAGAATTTTGCGGATTTAAGCCAATTTGTCGCAGTTTTTGGTTAATAAAGTCACTAACAGCCCGATGTTCCCGTTGTTCTTTTTCACTAGCGAGGAGTTTATTGGCTAAAAGAGCATCTTCGATGGCATTTTCTCCCCGGGGGGCGGATCCCGCTAAAGCATCGGTGATTAATTGCCCCTGATGGACAGTTAACAAGCGTTCGGGACTAGCGCCAATAAAATGATCTCCCCGTCCATTGCCGAGGGAAAAAGTGTAGCAATCGGGATGACGCTGACGCAAATTATCGAGACAGTTTACCAGATGAAAAGGTCGGGGAGAAATCACGTCAAGAGCGTGAGCGAGGACAATTTTGCTAAATTTTTGAGCTTGGATAGATTGGAGGGCATCGGCAACAGCCGCTTGAAAATTATAGGTAGGATGAATATAATAACTACAGGGATCCCAGTGGGGAGTTTGTCGGCAATTGCTCGAGTTATTTTGGATAATTTTGAGGTTGTTGATAGTTTCTTCGAGGGAGTTTTCTATTTCTTTTTCGCTGGTGATTAGGAGATTGGTCAGGAAAAAATATTCCGACTGTTTTTTGATAATTTGAAACTTAGGCAGGGTTAGGGTAGCTGAGGGAAAGGGGGTAGCTGTTGCCGAGTCGAAAAAAGTGAAACTACAAAAGATGCGAGGTGTAATCTCGCTATAATTATCAATTTTAATAATTCTTTGTTGACAGTTTTCAATAAATTTTTGAGCTTTTAAAAAACGTTGTTTGCCGTGGAAAGTGGCAGTAAAGGCGATGCCGTAGCCGAGAAAAGCGGTTTCTTGTTCGGGATTTTCCCAATAACAATGGGTGGGATAGCTAGGGGCAATCCGAGAGAGAATTTCTAGGGGATCAAGGGGGGAAATTTTTTGACAAAAACTGACGATCGACCGATTTCCCTTTTCTGCGGCTAACAGTTGCGGGTTGAGGATAAAGTCATAGAGGCCGCGAAGATCAGCAATCGGACTATCAGGATAAGAAAGGCGAGGAACGGCAGAAGTCATGTCAAGTTTTTTGTATTTTTTGCAAAAAAAACCATGATTAATGGTATGTAATCCCCACAGGTGTGGCCAGAGTCAACGATCTCTTTTTAACTATGGTATCGGAGAAAGGGTCTTTAGGCAGAAAGGGAGCGGGATATTTGTGACGATTAACCACTTTGGCAACAAATCAAGGCTTAAAATCTCCAGAGATGGCTATTATTTAAATGGGTAAAAAAATTAATTTAATAACTTCTATTTTACAAGTTTGTGGAAATTGCAACCACGGGACAAGTGGGGATACATTGTTCACAAACCACACAACGGGAACGCAAAAACTTAAGACGAAAACTTTCGGGATCAAGGGTTAAAGCTTCCGTGGGACAAACCCCCGTACATAAGCCACAATCGACGCATTTTTCTTCATCAATGACGATTTCGCGACTAACTTGGGAAACGCCAATATTTTGTAATTGTAACCATTCGATCGCCGCTTCTAACTCATCGATATCTCCCGATAATTCTAATACTAATGTTCCCACTTGATTGGGGGCAACTTGGGCGCGGATAATATTAGCGGCGACGTTAAAATCCTTCGCCAGTCGATAGGTAACGGGCATATGGACGGCTTTTTTGGGAAAAGTGAGAGTAACGCGTTTTTTCATGCAGCCTTTCCGATCAAAGAATCTTTTTTTGCTTATTTGCCGAAAACGGCTGGAATTACAATAGTAGCAGTGGCGGCAACGATTAGACCAAAAGCCAAACTAACTACCTGTTGATAAGCTTTTTGGTAGGTATCGATGCTAAGACTAAGTTCACGGATTTGGTTGATCACGTCTCCTAGCTTTTTTTCAATGTTTTGAACGTTACTTTCTAAAGTTTCTAATCGCCCCTCAATTGTATGAACGTCCCCTCCTAGCCTTTTTAGCTGTCCCTCTATTCGATCGAGTCTTTCTTTTGTCATAATTATTACCCATCTCTAACTTAATTGTAACTCAATCGACACCAATACTAAAAGAGCGCAGCAGTCGTTACAATAGGACAAAGTAAACTTTGATTAAATATCCATGACAGCCACCACACCCACCAACAAAACCAGAAATCTGCTGCTGGCAGTAACGGCAGTTATCCTTAGTGTAGCGATTTTCTTGGGGTTTCAAACCACCGCTAGTTCTGTATCTTTGGAAGCGCAAGCGGAAAAAGCGACACCTTTCGATCTTGCCCTCGGCAATGGTAAACCCACCCTGACAGAATTTTATGCTAATTGGTGTACCAGTTGTCAGGCGATGGCCCCTGAAATTGCCGAAATTAAAAAACAATACGGTAATGCCATTAATTTTGTCATGCTCAACGTCGATAATAATAAATGGTTGCCAGAAATTCTCCGTTATCGTGTGGATGGTATTCCCCATTTTGTATTTTTAAATAACCAAGGACAACCGGTTGCCCAAGCGATCGGAGAACAACCAAAATCAATTTTAACTGCTAATTTAGAAGCACTTTTAACTAATTCCACCCTACCCTATGCCACCACTACGGGAGAGACTTCTGATTTTAATATCCTTGTGGGTGCTAGTCAAACCGATCCCCGCAGTCACGGCAGTCAAGTTAAGCAGTAATCAGTTATCAGTAATCAGTTATCAGTTATCAGTGGAAAGCTTAGGGCGGAAAGCTATCATTCAAGAGTCAACTATCCATCAGTACATTTCATTGACTGAATTTTTTAAATATGGCGATTATTGTTCAACATTTGACCACAGGTAACGAATATATATTCCTAGGAGTTAGTGGGGGTGAAAGTAAGAATATTTTACCCACCAAAATGTTAGGAGATTTCTTCGCAACCGAGACTCCAGATAAATCGCGATCGGTGACGGTTTGTGACGATCAAGGCCGGATACTTTGGTTTCCCGTCACAGAAATAATTGTGGTGGAGGTAGATGGTCAAAAACCCGAAGAATTATTACCAGAAATTATCGCTCCTGAACCAATACCTTTACAATTAGATAAAGAGAATCAACCTCAGTCCCTGGAAAATCAAGGAAACATCGATGAATTTGCCGAAGATGACGATTGGATCTAGAATTAAATACCTAATTTTAGCGGGAATAATTGCCCTATTTACTATTGGCTTTAACTCCCTCTATTCGGTTTCTCAAAACTCGATCGCTTCCTTCCCTGTTGCCGAAGTTCAACCCCAATATCTTAACGATTGGACACCAGAATTAGAGGCAGAATTTCAACAAAGGGCAAAGCAAGTTATTAACCATTTTGCTAGGGCAGAAAGTTATGGCAATTTGTGGGGAGAAAACGAGAAAAAATCCTATCCTATGGCCATGTTTGATTTCTTGGCAGGAAACCAGCAAAAAGCCCTAGATTTTCTGCAGCAGGATGACCCACAAACACAAGAACAGGCCCACACTAATTATATAGATTATTATTTTTCTTTTACCCTAAAAGGACAAATTAGAAAATATTTTCTTCTCGGAAAATATCTCGATCCAGTTTATCGTCAGAGAATGTATAATGCGGCGAAAATTTGGACAGAAACTGACCCTTTACAACGACCCCATCCTATTCATGGTAAGGGCAAAGGAACGGGTAATGATTGGAGTATAGAAAGACGGGGTTTATGGGTAGATAGTCGCAATACTGATAACCTGCGGGCGATGCGCGAAACATCGGTTTATCTGATGGCCGAAGAAACAGGAAATGAGGCAACTCGTCAACTCTATAAAAGCAAAATTAAGCGTTATGTTTCGGCTTTGTATAACATCGGTATGGGAGAATGGGATTCAGAAGTTTATCACGGTCATACCTTTGCTCCCTATCTCAATCTCTACGATTTCGCTCAAGATACGGAAGTTAAACAATGGGCAAAAATGGCCTTAGATTGGTTATCCATGGCCGCTAGTGTTAAATATTATCGCGGTGGTTGGGGTGGACCTGTAAAACGCGATTATGGTGGTAGTAATGGGGTAATGCGATCGGGTGCAGCTCGCACTTTTTGGTTATACTTTGGTGATACTCCCGTCGCCAATAATCGCCCAGAATTGGACTCTCTGTATCTAATTACCAGTCGTTATCGTCCTCCTTTAGCAGTGATGGAATTAGCCCGAAAAAACTTTAATAAACCGGTAGAAATTCTCGCCAGTAAACCCCTGTATGAAAACTGGAAACCGGGCAATAATCAAAGTCCAGGTTATTGGGAAACTCAATTTGTTGGGGCTAGTTATCAAATGGGTAGTCTGGCGGGAACTTTTCCCGATGGTGATGTGGCCCCGTTTAAATTAATGGCCTTTAATCAACACAAAGGCGTGGATTTTTTTGTGGCTAACACTGGCAAAAATGGCGTAAAACCGGGCAAAAATCCCGGGGATGAAATCGGACAATATCGCAATCTTTTAATCTGGTTACGACCAGCAGATCAAGCTTTTTTCTGGCAATTACCGAAAACCGCCAAGGTAGAAAAAGATGATAATATCTGGTTTATTCAATTAGAAAAAACTTGGTTAGCCCTAAGATTAATTAATCTTTCTTCTCCTGAAATGATCGAGATTCCTAATTCCCCTTATCCGGATGATAATACCTACCAAGCTTTACCCACAGGTAACAATTATGCGGGTTTTGCTCTGGAAGTGGGGGAAGCGGCAACCCAGGGCAGTTATGAGAATTTCAAGAGCATATTTAAGCAAAAAAGTCAAGTAAATTTAACTCAAATTAAGCAAGGCAGGGTTTTATTTAAAGCCAGTCAAGGGCAGAGTTTACAATTTACCTATAATCAAATCAATCTACTGCCGATGTTAATTCGTAACGGTCAAAAGCACGATTGGTCAAAAAATTTCGCCCTTTATAACAGTTTAAGTCGAGATAACTCTCCTGTTTCTTTGGGATGGAAAAAGGGCAAATTAACCGTCAAAGCAGGGAAATATCAATTTTCTAATGCTTTGATTCTGTCTCCCCCTTAAGTTAAGTACCTAAGCAAAATTAATTATACATATCTAACCACCTCTTGCCTCTTGCCTCTTGCCTTTTGCCTATCTTCACTAGGAAATTAATTTTGCACGACCACTTAGATATTCTGGACTGTTTATGAAGATTGATCAGACCATTTGCGCTTGATTTAAGAATTCTTGCAATTCTTCTCCTTCGATTACTTCCGTGGTCAAAAGATTAGCAGTAATGGACTCTAATAAATTGCGGTTGTGACTAAGAATTGCTAGGGCTTTTTGGTAACTAGCGTCGATAATTTGTTTAACTTCTTCATCGATCGCTTTCGCCGTATTTTCCCCGATCGAACGCCGGGGACTACCCTGATTATTACCTAAAAAATTAGCCTGTCCCGTTTTATCGTAGGCTAGGGGACCCAAGGATTTACTCATACCATAAATTGTCACCATTCTTTCCGCAATATCCGTCGCCCTTTGTAAATCGTCGGAAGCGCCATTAGTAACACTGCCAAGTATTAATTCTTCAGCAGCCCGACCGCCCAATAACATAGTAATTTGTTCTTTAAATTCGGTTTCTGTCATCAAAAAACGGTCTTCCGTGGGAATTTTCAGGGTATAACCCAAAGCGGATAAACCCCGGGGAACGATCGAAATTTTCTCGACGCGACCACCTCCCGGCATGACAGCACCGACTAAAGCATGGCCAACTTCGTGATAAGCGACGATTTTCTTTTCTTTTTCGGATAAAACCCGACTTTTCTTTTCTAAGCCAGCGATAACTCTTTCTATCGCCTCTTTAAAATCAATTTGACTAACTTTTTCCCGATTATTGCGGGCGGCCAAGAGAGCAGCCTCATTGACGAGATTGGCTAAATCGGCACCGGCAAAACCGGGGGTTTGGGTGGCGATCGCTTTGAGGTTAACATCTTCACCCATCTGGACTCGTTGGGCGTATATTTCCAAAATTGCCAATCTTCCCGCTAAATCGGGACGATCCACCAAAACTTGGCGATCAAAGCGCCCCGGACGTAATAAAGCGGCATCAAGAGTCTCTGGGCGATTGGTGGCGGCTAAAACGATGACGACAGCTTCTTTGGGGCTAAAACCGTCCATTTCTGTCAAAAGTTGGTTTAAAGTCTGCTCGCGCTCATCATTGCTGCCGCTAGTTCCCGATCCCGAACTTCTCGATTTACCGATCGCGTCCAATTCATCAATAAAAATGATGCTAGGGGCATTTTTCTTCGCTTGGGCAAACAGATCCCGCACCCGGGCCGCCCCGGTGCCGACAAATAACTCCACGAATTCCGAGGCCGAAATGCTAAAAAAAGTCACTCCCGCTTCTCCCGCGACTGCTTTCGCTAAGAGGGTTTTTCCTGTCCCCGGCGGTCCAACCAAGAGAACACCTTTGGGAATACGCGCCCCGATTTTATTAAAGCGCTCGGCATCCTTGAGAAATTCGACGATTTCCTTTAACTCGGTTTTTGCTTCCTCAGCCCCGGCCACATCACTGAAGGTAATCGGATATTTTTCGCCTTCTCCGTAAACTTTAGCGAGATTTTTGTTAAAAAGCAGCGATTTACGCGTGTCATCGTTGCGATAGAACAGAAACTGCATGGCGGCGACTAAAATTAAGGGAGGAACCACCCAAGCGAGGAGAGTGCTGATCCAACTGTTTTCGGCCACAGGAATCGCCTCGAAGATTACGCCTTTTTGCTGTAATAGTTGGGGTAATTGGGGGTTATCGACTGGAATCGTTGCCAAGACTCGTCCGGGGGCTGGATTACTGCTCGGGTTGCCCGCCAGAGAACTAGAATCACCGTGAAGGGGATTACTTGATTCTGGGGGATTAACGGGGGGATTACCCGGAATAGGCAGGGATTCTAAAGGATTTTTTAATTGATAATAGATAACTTGATTGCCAATTCTGACCTTACTGATGTCGCCCCGTTCCACTTTACTGATAAATTCGCTGTAGGGTTCGAGGGGAATATTGGATAATTCTGAGGGACGAGGGATAAGAAAATAGCCTAAAGCGGCAACACCAGAACAAATGATCAGGATTTTGCCTAACCGAGGCAAACGGGACCAGGAAAATTTATTATCTTCTTGATTAGCCATAATTTTTAGGGTGGGTGAGAGTGAAAATGCAAAGTTTATACTAACAATTCCCTGTCTCGATCGCCTTACCGATGGGATAGGATAGAGGATGGAATACTTGGTAGCGAGCGAGCGACAAACGAGAGAAATCCCATGAATTTAGTTAGCTTAGAGAACTTTCTCGATAACACTTCTTTTTTAGTCCTGTTTTTAACTATGCTGGTTTATTGGGCTGGGGCAGCCTTTCCTAGCATACCTTTGTTGCCGGGCCTGGGCAGCACGGGAGTGGCCATCGCTAACCTCTGTATCGCCGCTTTATTGGGAGCGCGTTGGTTAGAAGCGGGTTATTTCCCCATTAGCAATCTTTACGAATCTTTATTCTTTCTCGCTTGGGGTGTAACTGCGGTTCATTTAATTGCTGAGTACACTAGCCGCAGTCGCCTGGTGGGGGTGGTGACGACTCCTGTAGCCATGGGGATTACCGCTTTTGCCACTTTGTCCTTACCAGGAGAAATGCAAACTTCGGCACCCTTGGTTCCGGCTTTAAAATCGAATTGGTTGATGATGCACGTTAGCGTCATGATGTTAAGTTATGCTGCTTTGATGGTGGGTTCCCTGATGGCGATCGCTTTTCTGATCGTCACGAGAGGTCAAAATATCGAGTTAAAAGGCAGTTCCGTGGGTACGGGAGCCTATCGTCTCCAAAATAAGTTATCTACCACTCTTTCTGCGCCAGTTTTCATGGAAACGGCTAACGGTGGCACAACCGCCCTTTTAACTCCCACCCTAACAGCGATGGCGACTCTTTCGCCCCAACGTCTTAGCTTGGCGGAAACCCTCGATAATATCAGTTATCGGGT
This sequence comes from Microcystis sp. M169S2, assembly GCF_020245865.1. NCBI lineage: Bacteria > Bacillati > Cyanobacteriota > Cyanophyceae > Chroococcales > Microcystaceae > Microcystis > Microcystis sp. M169S2. The sequence continues at coordinate 4,720 of NZ_JADBUB010000139.1, read as the reverse complement.
CATTGGTCTCGGTTTTCCCCTTCTCACTATCGGTATCATCGCCGGAGCAGTTTGGGCGAATGAAGCTTGGGGTTCCTATTGGAGTTGGGATCCGAAAGAAACTTGGGCGCTAATCACTTGGTTAGTGTTTGCCGCTTATCTCCATGCCCGCATTACCCGAGGATGGCAGGGAAGAAAACCAGCTATTCTAGCAGCGAGTGGTTTTGTTGTGGTTTGGGTATGTTATTTAGGAGTGAATCTTTTAGGTAAAGGTCTTCATTCCTACGGCTGGTTTTTCTAAATCAGTTATAGGTGTGGGGTGTGGGGTGTGGGGAGTTTTCTCAGTGAACTGATAACTGATAACTGATAACTGTCTCCTAACCCCACCAACAAACTTTTTGCCGCAAACCATAAATAATTACAACTTTTCAAAAATTATAAAAAATGATCGATCAGAAAACTACTATTAAAAATCTGGCTTTAATTGCCGGTGTGCATGGCAATGAACTAACTCCCGCCTATCTGGTTAAATACCTGCAAAACTCACCTAATCTTATTGCTCGCAGCAGTTTTCAGTCCCACAGTCTCATCGCTAACCCCTTAGCTCTACAGCAACGAGTTAGATATATCGATACGGATTTAAATCGTTGTTTTAACCAGAAAGATTTAGTTAATCCCGATGGTCAGCAATACGAACAAAAACGAGCCAAAAAAATAGTCAAAGAAATCCGAGAAAAATCCATTGATTTATTAATCGATATTCACAGCACCACATCTAACATGATGCTGGCAATTATTTATTCTAATCCCCATCCTTGGTTATTAAAACTCTTTACCTATCTGACTAAAATTAATCCTGAGGTGCGCTTAATTTATCATCCCGTCAGCGAGGAAGAAAATCATTTTCTGAAAGGAATTTGTCCCCTAGCTTTTACCCTCGAAATCGGTCCGGTTAACCATGGTGTCATCTGTCCCTATCTTTTTCGTCAAACCGAAACACTCATCTATCAAATCCTAGACTATATCGAACAGGAAAATTATCTGGCTAACCATCTCGATACTTTCAGCGAATCCCTAACAGTTTACCAACGTTTAGGCTCGATCGATTATCCTAGGAATGAACAGGGTGAAATTAAAGCCATGTTACATCCTCAGATTCTCCAACGAGATTATCAGGCAATTCAACCCAATCAACCGATTTTTCTAGGATTTGATGGTCAGGAAATTATCTATCGTGGTGAATCTGAATTATATCCTATCTTTGTCGGAGAATCTTCCTATAAAGAAAAAGGAATCGCCCTTTGTTGGACGGCCAAAAAACAAATCGATATTAATTAGTGCCAGACAGTAGTTTTTCTGACAAAAAAACGGTCTAAATAAGGGAAAAGCCACTATGACCTTTACTTCTGATTCTCTTTTAGCTGAACGTTACCAACTGCAACAACGCCTAGGCAATACCGCTATCGGTCGTCAAACTTGGTTAGCTACCGATATATTATCTCAAGAATCGGTAATTATTAAACTCCTCGCTTTTAGTCCCCAGATGGAGTGGGAAGAATTAAAATTATTTGAACGAGAGGCAGCCGTCTTAGCTTCTCTCTATCATCCCCGTATTCCCCGCTATCGCGATTATTTTTCCCTCGATAAAAATCAAGGTGACGGGATTCCTTGGTTTGTACTTGTACAAGACTATATACCGGGAGAATCCCTAAGCGATCGCTTAGAAAGGGGGCAACGTTTCACCGCTACGGTAATTCGGAATATTGCCCAAGAAGTTCTCGAAATTCTCATTTATTTGCATGAATTATCGCCCCCAGTATTACATCGAGATATTAAACCTAGTAATTTAATTATTAACTCGGAAAATAACGTTTATTTAGTGGATTTTGGCGCAGTCCAGTCCAGGGGTGCAGTAACAGGAGTTACTTTTACCGTGGTGGGGACGAGTGGTTATGCACCCCTAGAACAATTTTGGGGCCGAGCAGTTCCGGGTTCTGATTTATATGCCTTGGGTATGACTTTAATTCATTTATTGACGGGAATTGTGCCGATAGAATTGCCCCACCGCGACTCTAAAATTCAATTTCGCCAACTGGTGACAATCGATGATGATTTAATCGATTGGTTAGAAACTATGACCGATATGGCAGTAGAAAAGCGGTTTAAAAGTGCCAGAGAATCTCTGAAATTTCTCCAACATCCCTACCATCGCCAAGCCTCAAGTTTAATCGATCCTAAGAAATTCCCAAAACCTCCCTACAGTTCCATCCGTATTGCTAAACACCGGGATAATTTAGAGATTAATTTACCCCCAAAAATTAAGCTACCTTCCAATGCAGCTACTCTCTGGTCTTTAGCGATTGTCCTTACTGTCAGTATGTTTATTTCCCCGATTCTTACCTTTATTATAGCTCTAATTGGTTTTATTTGTTTGCGTGAGATGCAATTAATTCTTACACCTCAAGAAGTTTTAATTAAATATAAAGTTTTCAATTTTATCTACCAAAAATTTGCCTTCAGAACTCAAGATTTATGGGGTATTTTTCTCCATAGCAACAGTACAGACGGTAACTATCAGATTCGTCTGCGGACGGCTAAAAATTATTATCTTATCGGTCAGAATTTCCGCGAGGATGAATGTCTCTGGTTAGGACAGGAAATCCAAGATTGGTTAAATTTTATCAAATATAACGTTTCTCATCAAGAGGAAGTGTAACCTAACACGGTATTATCAACCGTCTCCCCAAAACGAAAACCTTGTACCTCATCTCAAGAAATCTTGGGAATTAGTCGGTAGGCATTTTACCTTTTTTAACCTTAATCTTGCAGAGATTACCCTATCTTGATAGAATAATAACTGATTTACATTTTCTTGGATACAGGACGGCAATTATTAAATCGGATTAGGAATTACAAAAAATCAGCCATGAAATGTTAGTTATTAGTGGAGAATAAAAATGATATCTGAAATTTACCAAAAAGTCAGCTTGTTAGTTTTGTATCAAGGGGTTTTTGATAATGCTATTGGCCAGGCATTTATTACCCTATTATCTACGGATAATATCGCCGATTTTCTAAAAGCCTATGGTCAATGGTTTCAAGCTTTAGCATCTAAAAATATTAGTTGGAATGATTTTCTAGTCGAACAAATTTTATTAGATGACAATCCCTTTAGTCAACAGGTACAGAAAAAAAGTGTTTGGGAGTTACCCGAATCTTTAATTAATGGTGTGAAACAGGATTTATCTATCCTCCAATCTCTCTATAATTCTAGCATTTATAGCCTCAGCAATTCGACAATTTTTGAACGAATTAAATTTCTCAGTTTCCCCGCTTGGGAAGTGGACAATAAATTAGAAAGTTTTCTACATTCTGGTTTAGATTGGACGGAATTAGTCGAAGATCTAGCTGATTATTATCGCGAATGTGGTACAGGAATTTTTGCCCGTTATCAAGCTTTAAGGTGGCAAGAAAACCGATTACAAGGGATTACTCATCCCGATCCCGTGCAGATTCAAGAAATAGTCGGTTATGAAATGCCCAAGGAAACCTTGATTAAAAACACTGAGTTTTTATTAGCAGGTTATCCCGCTTTAAATGTCCTACTCTATGGCAGTCGTGGTTCGGGAAAATCCTCTCTAGTCAAGGGATTATTGCAAAAATACCATAGTCAAGGATTACGCTTAATTGAAGTGGCCAGATCCCAATTAAAAGACCTACCATTAATTATTGAAATCTTGCGAGATTTACCCCAAAAATTTATTATCTTTGTCGATGATTTATCCTTTGAAGAGGACGATGAAGCTTTTAAAGCTTTAAAGGTTGTTTTAGAGGGAAGCATCACCGCTAGACCGAAAAATGTCGTAGTTTATGCCACTTCTAATCGCCGACATTTAGTCAGAGAATTTTTCGCCGATCGACCACAACCAAAAGATGGGGATGAAGTGCATAATTGGGACACAGTACAAGAAAAATTATCCTTTAGTGATCGCTTTGGTTTAACCCTAACTTTTGAACCCGCTAATCAAGAAAAGTATTTGAAAATAGTGCGTCATTTAGCCAGTGTAGCTAAATTAAAAATTAGCTTAGAAGACCTAGAATTTCGTGCCAAACAATGGGCAACCCAACATAATGGGCGATCGGGAAGAACTGCCAGACAATTTATTGATTTTCTCCAAGGAGAATTAGAATTAAATAGGTAGCATTAATTGTGTTATGATTAAATAAAAGAATATCTAATCTGTAAAAATGTTGACTCAATCTCCTCCCGAAATTCTCAGCTTAGAAGAATATCGCAACCTAGAAACTAGCGCAGAAACTAAACACGAATATCACGACGGGGAAATTATCGAGATGACAGGGGGAAGCATCAATCATAATAGTATTCTCATTAATCTGATTGTTCTGCTAAAATTAGCTTTAAGAGGAACTAATTATCGTCTTCAATCTAGTGATCTACGTCTATGGATCCCCCAATATAATCGCGGTTTATACCCAGATTTAATGATTATTGCCGGGGAACCATTATTTAGTGATAATCGCAACGATGAAATTTTAAATCCCTGCCTAATTATCGAGGTTTTATCCCCTTCCACCTCTAGTTATGATCGGGGTGATAAATTTCGTTATTATCGTTCTATACCCCAATTAAACCAATATCTTCTCGTCAGTCAAGGGGAGATACTAATAGAATCCTATAGCAAAACATCAGAGAATAATTGGTTACTGCAAGAATACACCC
>NZ_JADBUB010000138.1:0-4808 GCF_020245865.1 Microcystis sp. M169S2 | reverse complement strand
CAGGTGGTCAATTACCTAATTTTCAGGGAAAAAATCCCTAAATTTTCCCCCCAATCACTCCAATGGTAGGCACTTTTTCAGGGAAAAAAAGTCTAAAAGCCTTATCCAACAAGGTTTTTAGATTTATTCAGCAAACCCTAAATAAAAGATCTGCGATTCCAAGACATACGGAAATTAGGGATATTCTCGCTAATAAAATCTGCAAAGATATCGGAATACCACTAATAAAATAAATCGTTCATCAGTCTTGATGTCAAATATCAGGATCTGGCAAAAACAGATAAAGATTTTGAGCAGATTCGGCGAGATAATCGGTTAAGTTAAGTAAATAAAAAAAGAGATAACTATCTATGTCGAAAGCAATCCTATCATCACAGTTAGGCGATAATAACTCTTAAGTTCCAACTTTCTATCCTAATCAGGAGACCGATTGCTATGACACTGGCAAACACCCAGCTAAAAATCGAAAATCTCGCTCATTATATCATAAAAATCACAAAAAATACTTAATTTAATAAGACAACTAAATAATTGTTTAATCGGTAATTCTTGAGGAAATCTAAAATCAGAACCCAACCGGCAAAAAAAGTGAGAGAATAAAAACATAGTTCAGAGAGTAGAGGCTGTCAAGACAAGCTTTCCAGTCGTAAAATCCATAATTCCTGCCGGGTGAGGGCCGATAACTAACTTTCAAAAAAGCAGAATTCAATTTAGTAGAAAAAATCGCAACAATCTGTCAATCTACTGAAAAAAGAGAGAAAACTTATGTTTTGTGAACAATGCGAACAAACCGCTAGTGGTAATGGTTGTCATCAGTGGGGAGCCTGTGGAAAAAGTCCCGAAGTCAACGCCGTTCAAGACTTATTAGTTTATTGTCTGCGGGGATTAGCATCGGTGGTTTTAAAAGCCAAAGAAGCGGCAATATCTACTCGCGAAGCCGATATTTTTACCTGCGAGTCGCTTTTCGCCACCATGACCAATGTGAACTTCGATCAAAGACGTTTTACCGATTATATTCAGCGTTGTTTAGAGATTCGGGAAAATTTAAAAGCACAATTGGGATCGGTGGACTGGTCTGCACTTGCTAACTATCAGCCTAATTTTAATGAGAGCCTAGTCAGCCAAGGTCAAGAAGTATCCTTAGAACTAATTGAAAAAGTACAGGATCTCGATATTTTTTCCCTAAAGTTAACCGCTATCTACGGAGTTAAAGGTCTTGCTTCCTATACTTTCCACGCTCAGGAATTAGGTCAAGAGGATGACTCAGTTTATCAGGTTATCCAAGAGACTTTAGCGGCAATTGATCGCAGTGATTTAAACCTGAATGATTGGGTGGCAATCTGTCTAAAAGTCGGGGCAGCAAACCTGCGAGCCATGGAATTATTAGATCAAGGTCATACGGAAACCTACGGTCATCCCATACCGACAAATGTTCCCTTAAATCCGCGTCTAGGTAAAGCCATTTTAGTCTCCGGCCATGATATTAAACAATTAGCGGCTTTACTGGCACAAACTGCCAATACTGGGATAACAGTCTATACCCACGGAGAATTATTACCCGCCCACGGTTATCCAAAACTCAAAGAAAAATATCCCCATCTCTACGGTCATTATGGCACCGCCTGGCAAAATCAAACTAAAGAATTTGCTAAGTTTCCGGGGGCAATAGTTTTAACTACTAATTGTCTCATGCCCCCCCACGAAAACTATGAAAGTAAACTCTTTACCCTCGGACCTGTGGGTTATGCCCATATTAACCGCTTAGAAACAGTGGACGGTGCGATCGATTTTAGTCCCGTGATTGCTAAAGCGCAATCATTGCCCGGATTTACTGAAATAAGCGAACCTCGGCAGGTAATGGTGGGATTTGCCCACAATACCGTTCTTAGTGTCGCTGATACGGTGGTTAATGCCCTTAAACAGGGTAAAATCCGTCACTTCTTCCTAGTTGGCGGCTGCGATGGGGCAAAACCCGATCGCAATTACTACACCGAATTCGTGGAACAAGTTCCCGAAGATTGCATCGTTTTAACCCTTGCCTGTGGAAAATTCCGCTTTTTCGACAAACAATTAGGTACTATCGAAGGATTACCCCGGCTGATGGACGTGGGACAATGTAACGATGCCTATAGTGCCATCAAAATCGCCCTAGGATTAGCCAACGCTTTTAACGTTAGCGTCAACGAGATTCCCCTCTCCCTAATTATCTCTTGGTACGAACAAAAAGCGATCGCTGTACTGCTCACCCTGCTGCATCTAGGTATGCAAAATATCCGTCTGGGACCAACTTTACCGGCATTTATCTCCCCTAACGTCCTCAAATTCCTCTCCGATACCTATCACCTGCAGCCGATTACCACCCCCGCAAAAGACTTAGCCGATTGTCTAGGTTAAAACTTTCTGTAAAAATCCCACCCTTGGCCACAAATTGTGGCCTATGGGAAGGAGAGGGATATTATCCTCAAGGAGAATAATTTTTATGTCCGTAATCACTTTAAGCATTGATGGCAAAGATGTAGCGATCGAAGCGGGTTCGCGAGTTCTCGCAGCCGCTAGTCAGGTAGGAATAAAAATTCCTGCCCTCTGTCATCTGGATGGGGTTTCTGAAGTGGCTGCCTGTCGCTTATGTTTGGTAGAAATTGAAGGTATTAATAAACTATTACCTGCCTGTGTAACGGAAGTGGCGGAAGGAATGGTGGTTCATACCGATACCCCAAAACTGAAAGAATATCGCCGCATGACAGTGGAATTATTATTCGCTGAAGGTAATCATGTTTGTGCAGTTTGTGTGGCTAATGGTAACTGTGAATTACAAGATTTAGCCATCGAAGTGGGTATGGATCATAGTCGTTTTCCCTACCGTTTTCCCAAGCGAGAAGTGGATATTTCCCATCATCTTTTTGGTATCGATCATAATCGTTGTGTTCTCTGTACCCGTTGTGTACGAGTCTGTGATGAAATTGAAGGGGCGCACGTTTGGGATCTGGCTTATCGCGGCGAAAAAGATAAAATTATCACGGGAATGGATCAGCCTTGGGGCAGCGTTTCTGCCTGTACTTCCTGCGGCAAATGTGTTGCCGCTTGTCCAACGGGAGCCATATTCCGCAAGGGTTCCGCCGTTTCTGAAAAAGAGGAAGATCGATCGAAGTTGGAATTTTTAGTTAACGCTAGGACTGAACACCAATGGACGCGTTAGCGAAAAATGGTAGATTCTCAAAACCCTCGTTGGGGACATCTAGGTATTTATGCCAAGTATCTGCGGGCGGAAATGGCTCTGTATGACGAGATTATGGGGATGAATGAAGATATTCCCTTGATTTCCGATTACTGCGGTATTTCTGCTCGGGAAACTCAACGAGCAAAGGACTACGCTTTCGGTAGCGGTGTCAGTCAGTATGAATTTTGGCCTAGTATTGATATGGCAAAGGCGTGGTTGAGGATGGCGCGAGGACAGGGAACGGCGATCGATCGTGTCTTTTTACAACACGAAATCTTAGAATCGGATTTAGTGATTAATCAGGGTATGAATCAGCCTTCTGCTCACGAAATCGCTCAAGCTCAATATGGTTGGTCCACCCTACTGCGTCAAGGAAATCAATAATGTTATGAATGATACAAATCTCGAACAGATCTTTCTGCAAGCCTTGGATCTCTGTCTATCCCTGCTGGATTATCAATCTCAACCAACCAATTTAGCTTGGTCCGCGATCGAACTTTTCGCCGAAGTTGGGCGATTTCCCCAGATGCTTCGCCAATTCTGTGATCAATACCGAGAGCGTGTGGCGGCGGCAGATCGGGCGATCGAGGATTACGCCAGTAGTGTGGATAATTGGACAGTCAAGGGGACTATTTTCGGGGCGCAGGATCAATGTAATATCTTGCATTTTTTTCTCAATGTCCACACGAAAAATTTTAAGTTTTTTAGAGGTGAAAATTGGACACCACAGCTAATCTGTGAATTTTTGCAAGAATGGAAGGGGATCGATCTTTTTTCTTTAATTGCAGATAATCAGGAACTTGTCGAGACAGGCAAAAACCCGCCCCTCGGTAAACAGCCGCTTTTCTATTAGCTAGTAATCACTATTGCCAAAACCTAACAAACAAGGAATTAAAATTATGAGTAAAATTCGCTTCGCTACTGTCTGGTTAGCCGGTTGTTCGGGATGCCATATGTCCTTCCTCGATTTGGACGAATGGCTGTTAGAATTAGCCGAAAAAGTTGACGTTGTCTATAGTCCCGTCGGCTGCGATCTGAAAACCTATCCAGAAAATGTCGATGTCTGTTTAGTGGAAGGAGCGATCGCTAATCAGGATAATTTAGAACTAATTCATCTAGTCCGTCAAAATACCAAAACCGTCGTTTCTTTTGGTGATTGCGCTGTGACTGCTAACGTTCCCGCTATGCGGAATATGTTAGGAACTGCCGATCCCGTGCTAAAAAGAGCTTATTTAGAGTTAGGAGATAACACGCCTCAACTACCAGAAGAACCCGGTATCGTTCCCGAATTATTAGATCAAGTGCTGCCCGTCCATCAAGTCATTCCCATCGACATTTTTATGCCGGGTTGTCCCCCCGATGCGGACAGAATTCGCGAGACATTAATTCCGATTTTAAAAGGGGAATTACCCGTGATGGTAGGGCGAGAAATGATTAAATTTGGTTAATTGAATCAGTTATCAGTTATCAGTTATCAGTTATCAGTTATCAGTTATCAGTTATCAGTTATCAGTTATCAGTTATCAGTTATCAGTTATCAGTTATCAGTTATCAGTTATCAGTTATCAGTTATCAGTTATCAGTTATCAGT
>NZ_JADBUB010000137.1:0-40739 GCF_020245865.1 Microcystis sp. M169S2 | reverse complement strand
CCTAAACCATCCATCGCTGGAACCACGCTAACTATCGGGCTATGAAGCACCAAGCTCGCCTTGGTCTTAACTGTCCGAACAGTCTCATTTTATCTTTGATAGCGTTATTCTATATCCTATTGAATTTCCTTCAGTTTCTTTCACCCTGAAGGTGCCTAGCGCTGTCGGTCGCTTCTAAGAAACTAGAGGCTAAGAAACTAGAGGCTGAAATAAGGCAAATTCGTCAATCATACTAAATCCGCCGAGTATAGGCTACATATCAGGAGAGGCACTCATGCAAAAGGGGGAATAAATAATCAGTTTTTAGTAACTGGATTTAGGATTAGAATATTTTCATGTTTGACTGTGCCAACTTTGGCATCAGGACTGCCTAGGAATTTAGGATCACAGATCCCCTAACATCAATTCCTCGACTAAATCAAAATTAGCTGTCACCGATTGCACATCATCTAGGGATTCTAGGGTGTCGATTAACTTCAATAAAAAACGGGCCTGTTCTCGATCGCTCACTTCTAGGGTATTAGTGGGAATCCAGCGTAATTCTGCTTCTTTGACCTTAAATCCCGCTGCTTGCAGAACCTTATTCAATCTCTCCAGGTTAGACACCTCAGTAAAAACTTCTGCTCCTTGACCTTCCTCCTCACTGTCAAAAAACTCGTAGGATTGGGCCTGGCCCTCTAGGGAAGCTTCTAAAAGCTTATCCTCATCAATAGTTCCCTCAAGGCGAATTACCCCCTTATGGTCAAACATCCAGCCCACACAGCCCGTTTCACCTAAATTACCGCCATTTTTGCTAAAAGCCACTCGCAGATCCGCAGCCGTGCGATTGCGATTATCGGTCAGTGCTTCGATCAGGATCGCCACACCCCCGGGACCATAACCCTCGTAGCGAATTTCCTCAAAAGCTGAGTCATTTTCCCAAGTTCCCGCCCCTTTAGCGATCGCTCTTTCGATATTGTCATTAGGAATACCGGCCGCCTTGGCTTTTTCGATCGCCGTGCGTAGCTGAAAATTGCCCGCCGGATCCGGAACACCGTTACGCGTAGCCACGATAATGGCCCGGGATAACTGGGTGAAAGTTTGCCCTTTTTTGGCATCAACTCGGGCTTTTTGTCGTTTAATATTTGCCCATTTACTATGACCAGCCATATCTATCTAAGATATCCAACATCAAAAATCTAGCAGATCGATCGCCCTTGGTAAATCGGGGGATAATTGTCAACGAGTGCCGGGTAATGATAATAAATCCTGTGTAGAAACTATAGGGGGGCGGCTAGTTCGAGCATTTGTACTAAAATTCCCGATATGCGGTTTAAATCCAGTACAGCTTATTATAGAAAAGGTTGATTGATCAGGTGGCAATATGGCGCAATTTTCTCGCAAAACTCTACTAACCTTGTTTGCTAGTATATTAGTATTAATATTTTCTTTGGCTCCGGCCCAAGCCCTCAGTTATAATAACCGCAATTTGACCAATAACGACTTTGCGGGGCAGGATTTGCGCGATTCCACCTTCGATCACTCCAATCTGCGCGGTAGTAACTTCAGTCATGCCAATCTGGAAGGAGTGCGCTTTTTTTCGGCCAACTTGGAGGGGGCCGACTTTAGCGATGCCAATATGAGAAATGTGGATTTAGAATCGGCCCGTTTAACCAGAGCCAACTTTACCAATGCCGTTCTCGAAGGAGCTTTCGCCACTAACATTTTAATCAAAGGTGCAATTATCGACGGAGCCGATTTTACCGATGCAATTATTCGCTCCGATGTGGAAAAATATCTTTGTGAGATAGCCACAGGAACTAACCCCATAACTGGCAGAAATACCCGCGATACCCTATTTTGTCCCTAATCGCGCTGTCATGACCGATCGAACTAGAGCCAGATCGGCCATAATTGCTGTAAGCTAGTATTCGATTTTTTAACAAAACCTATAGAATAGACTTTCAAGCCAGTCAGTTCGATCGATCAGTCCCCTCTTGGAAAAAGGAAATTATAACCATCGTGTCCACCAGTACCCTCGGCAATCAAGACAAAGAGCAGCAGTCCAGTAGTTCCCCCGATAGCTTTCTTCAGGGAGTCTCTAGAGTTGCAGGGGGAACCGCTCTGGGCCTGTTGATGGTATCCACCGCCGTGGTGACGGGGGCTGTGGTAGGATTAGCGATTAGTTACCGCAATCTACCGGATGTCAGGATTTTACGCGGTTACGTTCCCACGGAAACCAGTTATATCTACGATGTTAAAGGCAGACCCCTGACCAGCTTACACGGGGAAGCGCATCGGGAAGTGGTGGAACTCGATCAAATTTCTCCCAATCTAAAACGGGCCGTGATGGCGATCGAAGATAGCCATTTTTATCAGCATCGTGGTATTAATCCTAATAGTATCGGTCGGGCAGTAGTGGCTAACTGGAAAAGTGGCGGTGTGGTGGAAGGTGCATCTACTATCACCATGCAGTTAGTCAAAAATATCTTTCTTTCCCATCAGCGCACCGTTAGCCGTAAATTAGCCGAGGCGGTCCTGGCAGTACGAGTGGAACAGGTTTTTAGCAAAAATGACATTCTGGAAATGTACCTCAATAATATCTATTGGGGTCATAATAATTACGGAGTCCAAACCGCCGCCAAAAGTTATTTTAATAAACCCGCCTCCGAGTTAAATTTAGCAGAATCGGCGATGATGGCCGGATTAATCCAAGCGCCGGAAGTTTATAGTCCTTTTAATAATTATAAAACCGCCAAGGAAAGACAAGCACTGGTTCTCAGTCGGATGCGTACCTTGGGTTGGATTACCCCCGCACAGGAAGAGGCCGCTTTAAAGGAACCTCTGAAAGTGGGTAAACCCACCGCTTGGCAAGAAAGTAAATTACCCTACGTTACCGATGCAGTGGTGGCAGAATTGCGGCAAAAATTTGGCAAAGAAACCCTAACTAAAGGGGGAATGCGGATTCAAACCACGATCGATCTCGACTTTCAAAACATGGCCGAGTCCACCATCCAACGGGCCTATAATAGCTTGCGTGGTCGCGGTATTCGTACCAAAGACCTACAAATTTCTCTGGTCGCAGTGGATCCCCGCACCCATTTCGTCAAGGCGCTCGTCGGTGGCGTTGATTACAATAAAAGTCAATTAAACCGGGCCATTCAATCCCGTCGTCAACCGGGGTCAGCTTTTAAACCCTTCGTCTATTATACTGCCTTCGCTAGTGGTCGTTTTACCCCCGAAACGGTGGTTAATGATGCTCCCGTCCGTTTTCGCGAGGCCGGCGGCTTCTATAGCCCAAAAAACTACGGTGGCGGCTTTTCTGGTCCGGTTTCCCTGCGTAGCGCTCTGATGCAGTCTCTGAATATTCCCGCAGTTATTCTCGGTCGTCGCGTCGGGATAAATAAAGTCATTGAAGTCTGTCGTCTGCTGGGTTTCGAGAGTCCTTTAATTGCCGTGACCTCTTTACCTTTGGGATCCGTGGATGTGACTCCTCTGGAAATGGCGGGAGCTTACGCTACTTTTGCCAGTAATGGCTGGCATTCTAAGCCTACCTTTATCATGCGTGTTACTGATAGCCGTGGTAACGTCATGCTCGATAATACACCCAAACCGAAGCTAGTTTTAGACCCCTGGGCCACCGCTTCTCTCAATTCTGTCCTACAGGGAGTTATTCAGGGGGGAACAGCAACCTCGGCCCAAATCGGTCGTCCGGCAGCGGGAAAAACCGGTACTACCGATAACGAGAAAAATGTCTGGTTTGTCGGTTATGTTCCCCAATTAGCCACCGCAGTGTGGATTGGAGATGACCAAAATCGCACTTTAGGTAAAGGTATCACCGGCGGCGGTTTTGCCGCTCCCATTTGGCGCGATTTTATGGCACAAGCACTCAAAAATGAACGGGTAGAATATTTTCCCTCTCCCTCGAAATTCCGCAAACCAACAGTTAAGTAGATGGTTAATCTAATTGGTTTGATCGTAATTTATCGATCGAGTAAAGGTGGCTATGTTAAAAATGAAACCCACGCTTTGAGCCTTTAGGTTTCCTACGATTAATAGGTAAGTTACCATGAGTACCATCCAAGTTCAAATTCCCGACTCATTACAGAAAAGTTTAGATGATCTAGCGGCTCGTGATGGAATTTCGATCGATCAATTTATCTTTACTGCGATCGCTGAGAAACTTTCAGCGTTGATGACAGAAAATTACCTAATAGAAAGGTCCAAAAAGGGAAGTCGAGAAAAGTATCAGGCAATCTTAACAAAAGTTCCCGATGTTGAGTCAGAAGCCTATGACCGGCTGCCGACTGTCTGACATATCACTGCACCCGACTTTCTGCTAGACTTTGACAAGGCGGGTGAGTTCAACCGTTTGACTAGCTGAGAGACTGTATGTCTGGGAAAAAGTTAGGTATTCATACTACTATCGAAATTGTAGCTTTTCTATCAGCTTTGGCTACAATTATGGGTTTTGTCTATTTTTTCTATGATCGCCACTTTGTAACTTGTAAACCTATGGAGGGATTTTCGTCAAACAGAGATGCTTATTATTCATGTCTTCGTAAACTGCTTAAAGAAAATAGGTGGGAGGACGCTAATAGAGAGACTCTAAGACTAATGTTGCAAACGGTCAATAGAGAAGGAGAAGGATTTATAGATACAAAAACTATGAAAGAATTTCCTTGCAAAGATTTGTTGATTATTGAAGATTTGTGGTCAAAAGCAAGTCAAGGCAGATTTGGCTTTGATACTCAGCAAAAAATATGGAAAAGTGAAGGCGGTGAACCCTATTTAACTGATGAGAATTCAGAGGCTTACCATAGGTTTCGCAGTGCAGTGGGATGGAAAAAAGGAAAAGATCCTAACTTTTCTCTGAATGCTCCATATGGCCATTTACCAATATTAGGATCTCATGGAAAAATAGGAGGAATTGCAAACACATATCGAATTGCAGAGTGTCTAGAAAAGAAAGAGTGGGAAGCGCCATAAACAAGGTGAGAGCATCTGAAAAGCTATTAACAATTGGCCAATTTTGTAATCCCCGTGGGCATTTCCAGTGATACCGGTCAGTTAGAATAGTTAAGAAATCGACCCATTTGATTGAGAGGGCAAATTCTCCTCAAATATGCCTGAATCGTCGGTAAGCAACCCAGATAAAGTTCATTTATAATAAAGTCACAAAAAAAACCTTTGCTTGAACCGATGACGACTTCCTTTACTGAGAGTCTCACCCTTGAAGATTTCCTCAAATTGCCATATTTGGAGGATTCTCCAGCATGGGAATACTTGCATGGAGTCGCAATTCAGAAACCCATGCCTAAGACTCGACACTCTATCCTGCAAAAACGTCTTTTAGCTGCGGTTGACAGCCACACTGCTGATTATACAGCTTTACCTGAGTTGCGATGTACCTTCGGCGGGCGTTCGATCGTTCCTGATGTTGCCGTAATTGCATGGAATCGAATTAACCTGAATCAAGCAGGTGAACCAGAGGACGACTTTAGGGAAGCACCTGATTGGACTATCGAAATTCTTTCACCGGATCAAAAGGTAAACCGTGTAATTGACAACATTTTACATTGTTTAAAACACGGCAGTAAATTAGGATGGATGCTTGATCCAGATGATTATTCTGTTTTAATGTTTACTCCCCAACAAGAGCCGGAAGTTTGCAGAGGGGATCACCAGCTTAAGGTAATTGCAGGGGTTGAGTTGACACTGACTCCACAACAAATCTTTGCCTGGTTAAAAGTTAGTCAAGCTAGACAAAGTAAGTAAAAGTCGGGGGAGAAGCACAAGGACTAACTTGGTCGTTAGACAAAATTCAATAATAAACGGATTTAGTATAAAATGTCAAAAATTAAAAGTCCCTTGCGTTATCCTGGGGGGAAATCCCGGGCAATTAAGCAAATTCTGCCGCAAATTTCTGTCAATATTAGGGAATATAGAGAACCTTTTTTTGGTGGTGGTTCTGTGTTTTTTGCTGTTAAGCAACTCTTTGGACAACAAATAAAAACCTATTGGATTAATGACTTAAATTATGATTTATATTGTTTCTGGCAATGCGCTCAAGAAAATATTGAGTTATTGGTAGCAAAAATAACAGAAATTAAACAGAAATATGATAGCGGACGAGAATTATTTCAAGATTTGACAAGGGAAGATTTAAAGTTAACCAACTTTGAGAAAGCGGTGCGTTTTTTTATCTTAAATCGGATTACTTTTTCGGGAACAGTGGATTCGGGGGGGTATTCCCAAGCAGCTTTTACCAGTAGATTTACTGATTCATCAATTGCCAGATTAACTCAAATTGCGCCCCTATTAGCATCGGTAAAAATTACTAACCAAGACTACGAAGAATTATTATTTGCTGAGGGAAAAGAAGTTTTTATCTTTCTCGATCCACCCTACTATAGTGCCACAAAATCCCGTTTATACGGCGTAAGAGGTAATTTACATACTAGCTTCGATCATCAACGTTTTGCCGATAATATGCGTCAATGTCAGGCTAAATGGTTAATTACCTACGATGATTGTCCAGAGATACGAAAACTCTTTGATTTTGCCCATATTATCGAGTGGAATCTTCAGTATGGCATGAATAATTATAAACAAGGAGCGGCGGCATCCGGTAGGGAATTAATGATCAAAAATTATTAGTGCCAGATTGTAGTGGAGTATTTATCTACCATAATTTAGCCGGCATTATTGATGAAGATTTGGAAAAATCCTCATCAGCCTTCCTAGGAAAGTCAGACAAATCCGTTTTTAATAGGATGATTAACTCCCAATCCAACTTGAAAAACCCACTCCCCACCCTCCTATATATTTTAAATAGGGTTTGCTGAATAAATCTAAAAACCTTGTTGGATAGGAATTTTAGACTTTTTCCCCATCAAAAAGTGCCAGACCTTGGGGTGATCGGGGGGGGAAATTTAGGCACTTTTTCCCTGAAAATTAGGTAATTGACCAGATGAAAATCGGTAAAACCCTACACCCCACACCCCACACCCCACACCCCACACCCTAACCCCACCAACAAACTTTTTCAGCAGACCCTAAATAGGTGGCAGTTCAGGGGGAACTGGAATAGGTGTACAAGCTGCCGCACCTATGACCGTCAGTTTATTCGTGTTGCAGACGTTCCAACGCGGCCACTAGCACATCCACCTCGGCCTTAGTATTGTAGAAAGCCAAGGAAGGGCGCACCGTTGCCTCTAGACCAAAGCGTCGCAGAATGGGTTGAGCGCAGTGATGACCTGCCCGCACGGCAATCCCTTCCCGATTCAGGGCCTGTCCAATGACTTCCACATCAAATCCCTCTAGCACAAAGGAAAGCACGGCAGCCTTATCGGCCGCCGTCCCAATCAAACGCAGGCCCGGAATGGTTGTCAGTCCCGCAGTGGCGTACTCCAGAAGTTCATGCTCATAATTGGCAATGGTGGTCAAACCAATCTGCTGAACATAATCCAAGGCCGTCCCTAAGCCAACGGCATCGGCAATATTGCCCGTTCCGGCCTCGAAGCGAGTGGGAGCCGCCTGATACACGGTACGCTCAAACGTCACATCCACGATCATGTTGCCGCCGCTTTGCCAGGGAACCGTGGCATTCAACAGGTCTTCTTGACCATAAAGTACCCCGATCCCTGTGGGACCAAAGACTTTATGCCCGGAAAAGACGAACCAATCACACCCTAATTGTTGAACATCGATCGGAATGTGGGAAACCGATTGAGCTCCATCTAACAAGACTTTAGCTCCGACCCGATGGGCTAAATCAATGATTTGTTTGGCGGGGGTAATGGTTCCCAAGGCATTGGAAACATGGGAAAAAGCCACCAGTTTTGTGCGGGAGTTGAGTAATTGTTGGTACTCTGCCAGTAAAATCTGCCCGTAGTCATCGACGGGGACAACCCGCAATTTTGCTCCCGTTTGGGCGGCTAGTTGCTGCCAAGGCACAATATTGGCATGGTGTTCCAGATGGGTGAGGACAATCTCATCCCCCGCTTGTAGGGTTTGTTGTCCCCAGCTTTTTGCCACCAGATTAATGCCTTCCGTTGTTCCCCGCACGAAAATGATTTCGTTAGCAGATGAGGCATTGAGAAAACGGCGTACCGTTTCTCTGGCCGCTTCGTAAGCATCTGTGGAACGGGCCGCTAATTCATGGGCGGCACGATGCACATTGGAATTTTCATGGCTATAGAAATGAACGAGGCGATCGATGACTGCTTGGGGCTTTTGAGTTGTTGCGGCATTGTCGAACCAGATCAGTGGTTTGCCATTCACCCGTTCTTGCAGGATGGGAAAATCCAGGCGAATGGTATGAACATCAAAGAAGCTAGGTCTTTGAACGCTTCGCCCGCTTGCCTGGGGGACAAAAAGGGGATCGATCCCCTGGACTTGAACAAGCTGGCCCGGTTTGGCCACTACCGCCGGAAGGTCGGGGATTTTTGTTTCTAACTCTTCGATGAAGTAGAAAGAGGGGGTGGCTAAGGATACAGCCAAGGGTAAACCCTGCTTGCCCTGAGCTTCGTCGAAGGGAGCTTCGTCGAAGGGAACTGTGGGCCGTTCGCCCACAGCAGCCGGGGAGGTGGCTGCCGTGGATGGCACCAGATAATCCCGATCTGTACTCAACCCCTTCGCCACCTCGGCCTTAAGGTCATGCCGTTGTAGTTCTTGAATTATCGTCTGGGCGAGATGCTCAAGAAGGTCAGGTTGAAATAAGGGGTTAAGAGAAATGTTCTCGACCTCAGTTGGGGCAGTCGTGGGCGGGGATACAGAGGGTAGATTCCCCGCCGCCTTTTCAGGGATCAGTTCGGGGTTAGTCATAGTCGTAGATGTGGTATTGGTTGACATCAACGTTCTCCAGTACGGCCGCCGCATCGTCGGTCAACACTGCCAACGAACAGTAGAGGGAGACCAGGTAAGAGGCGATCGCCTTGCGACTAATCCCCATAAATCGCACCGACAAGCCAACTCCCTGTTGACCGGGTAAATTGGGCTGATAGAGACCGACCACCCCTTGACGGCTTTCTCCTACCCGCAATAACAAAATATTGGTTTTGCCTTGTTCATTCACAGCCAACTTATCGGAAGGAATCAAAGGCACGCCCCGCCAAGTAATAAACTGAGACCCGAATAATGACACCGTAGCAGGGGGTACACCCCGTCGGGTTGCTTCTCGGCCAAAGGCCGCGATCGCTTTAGGATGGGCGAGGAAAAATGCCGGTTCTTTCCACACCTTCACCAGCAACTCATCCAAATCGTCCGGCGTGGGCGCACCATTGCGAGGTTGCACTTTCTGGGAATCAACAATATTGTTGAGCAATCCGTACTCATGGTTGTTGATCAACTCATTTTCTTGACGTTCCTTCAGCGTTTCAATCGTCAGGCGCAATTGTTCATGGATCTGATCGTGGGGACTGCTGTAGAGATCGGACACGCGAGTGTGAACATCCAGTACCGTATTCACCGCACTCAAGAAATACTCCCGGGGGGTCTCTTCGTAATCCACAAAGGTTTCGGGCAGCTCCCGCTCATCTCGTTCAGAGCAGGCCACCTCAACCTGGGAGGCATCCCTGACTTTATTGAGACGATAAATCCCGGCGTCAACGGGTAGCCAATGCAAGAGGCGAACGAACCACCGGGGTGAAATGGTCAATAACTGAGGAACGGTCTTTGTGGCATTGGCCAACTGCCGAGCGGCAGCATCTCCCAAAGCCAGTTGCAATTCATGATCTTGGGTATAGGTCATTGAGTTAAATCCTCCAATTCAAAGAAAAAGTAACAAAGCGACTGTTATGGCCGAACAATCACAGCCCGGACAGCCCCTCAAATTCCCGAGCCGTCATCAAACATTTCCTGTCGTAGTTGCGCCTGGGAGATAAAACCCCCCGGCGGCACACTGCGGGTTAACCAAACATTTCCACCGATGGTGGCGCCCCGACCGATAGTTACCCGACCGAGAATCGTTGCACCTGAGTAAATCACCACATCATCTTCAATAATCGGATGACGGGCTTGACCTTTGATTAAACTGCCCGATTCGTCCCGGGGAAAACTTTTTGCCCCGAGCGTGACCGCTTGGTAAAGGCGCACGCGATCGCCAATCACCGTGGTTGCCCCAATCACCACCCCCGTCCCATGATCGATAAAGAAACTATTGCCAATCGACGCGCCGGGGTGAATGTCAATCCCCGTTAAGGAATGGCCAATTTCACTGATAATCCGCGCCAACAGGGGCGATTCCAACCGATACAGGGCATGGGCAATGCGGTGATAAGTGATTGCCGTTACTCCTGGGTAACAAAACAACACTTCATCTAAATTTCTGGCTGCCGGATCACCTCGATAGGCCGCCGTGATATCCGTTTCCAGTAGAGCTTTCAGATGGGGTAATTGAGTGGCAAAGGCTTGTACCGTCCCTTGGGCGTGCTTCTCAATCTGGTCTGACGACCAGTGCAACTGCGACCCCAGCAACCACTGTTCACGACAAACCTGGTGATGCAGCAGTTGTAGGACTTCATTGAGGGTATGACCGATAAAATAGCGGCTGGACGTTTCGCCTAAATCGGGATTGCCAAAGTGATAGGGAAAGAGAACGGCACGCAGTCGATCGACAATCCGAAATAAGGCCTCACGGGAGGGCAAGGGAAAATGGCTTCGTGATTGAGACCAACTGTGGAACGACTCGCCACGAGGTTTGGACAATTGAGTGATAATCTCATCGAGATCCAAGGACAAGGTTGGTTGGGAGAGAGCGCTGGAAACGCTCGGATGCTCGCTCGTCATGCCACTAACCCTTGCTCATTAAATACCCCTTGGAATAGGATGGAACTCAAATACCGTTCTCCGGAATCTGGCAAAATTACGACTATGGTTTTGCCTTGGTGTTCGGGTTGTTGTGCCAAGCGAGCGGCGACGGCGGCGGCGGCACCGCAGGAAATGCCAGAGATAATCCCTTCTTCCTTAGCCAACCGTTGGGCATAAAGAATGGCCTCTTCGTTGGAAACGGTTTCAATCCCATCCACGAGGGATAAATCTAGAACTTCGGGAACAAACCCCGCCCCAATGCCCTGAATTTTGTGAGGGCCGGACTTCAATGGCTGACCTGCCCGGGCTTGGGATAGTACGGGGCTGGCTTCTGGCTCCACCGCTACCGATAAAATCGGTTTTCCTTGGGTTTTTTTGATATAGCGCGAAACTCCCGTAATGGTTCCGCCCGTTCCCACACCCGACACGAGAATATCGATCTCCCCATCTGTGTCCTGCCAAATTTCGGGGCCGGTGGTTTCCTCATGGATGCGGGGATTGGCGGCATTGCGGAACTGTTGCAACAACACATAGCGATCGGGATTAGATGCGGCAATTTCTTCTGCCTTTGCCACCGCTCCGGTCATGCCCTTAGTCCCTTCTGTTAACACCAGATTGGCTCCATAAGCGAGCAACAGTTTGCGCCTCTCCAAGCTCATGGTTTCAGGCATAGTCAGGGTCAGGGGAATCCCCTTAGCGGCGGCTACAAAGGCTAGGGCGATGCCTGTATTGCCACTGGTGGGTTCCACCAGTTCTTTGCCCGGCCCCAATAGTCCCCGTTGTTCTGCATCCCAGATCATGGCCGCACCAATACGACATTTGACCGAATAGGCTGGATTGCGACCTTCAATCTTGGCCAGAACCGTGGCGTGACTGTTGCCAACGACTCGATTAAGGCGCACTAGAGGAGTCCGCCCGATCGACAAACTGTTATCTGCGAACCATTTCTTACTCACAAAATGGCAACTCCATGATCAAAATACGACAGTTCACCAGATTGGCTCATCTTGAATTCATTTAAAATTCATTTTGAATCCATTTAAGATTCATCCTAGCCTATGCACTATCAACCTCTGGTCAAGCTAAACAAATCTTTATAATTAGGGGTTGCTGAATAAATCTAAAAACCTTGTTGGATAATATCTTTAGGCTTTTTTGAAATCAAAAAGTGCCCGCCATGGGAGTGGTCGGGGGGAAAATTCAGGTACTTTTTCCCCGAAAATTAGGTAATTGACCCTCTGAAAACGGGTAAAACCCTACACCCTACACCCCACACCGTACCCCCACGAAAAACTTTTTGCCGCAAACCCTAATTAGGAGGGGTAGGCGATCGCTGTGGTTGAAGAATCAAGGTATAGGAGGGCGGGAAGTGGAGATAAGCCACTCGCCGCTCTCCTATAGCTTTTAAACAGGATTTAGCAAGAATAATGCCTGAAGCCGCAAAACTAAGGGTTTCAACCTAGACGCAGTTTAGTGATAATTCTTTGACAATAGAGTTGAATTCCTTCTAACTTAGCTAGGGAGAATTTGGGTTTAATGGGAAGGATCAGTAAAGACATAAAACTCATCCGCAGCAAGCGATAAACAAGGATAGTTAAAGTCGTATGTTTTTCGAGACTGAGAAGATAACTATATATATTATGAGTTAGTCTTAGATAACCATAGCGACGGGTGATAGAAGATGGTTCATGAATGATTTTAATCTGATTGGTAACAACGACTAAATAGCCTTGATTTGCGTATCTTCGGGAAAAATCAAAGTCTTCGTAGTAGAGAAAGTAATCGGGATCGAAATGGGGACAAGTGGAAAAATTCGAGAAGTTAATTAATAAACTGCATCCCGTCACCCAGTCGGGAATTAGATAGGGTTTATCTCGATAGTCTAAGGATTCCTCTACTACGTTAATTGTACCGATTTTAGCATTAAATTTTCCCCAACCAAACCAGATTTTACCATCCGGTTCGTAAATTTCTGTACCAGCGATGGCAACTTCGGGATATTGCTGAAAAAATTTGCTGGCTTTCTCCAGAGAGTCTGTTAATAAATAAGCGTCGGGATTAACTAACCAAACGATAGCTTCTCTGTCTTGTTGATAAATCCAATTAAGTCCTAGATTACATCCTTTCCCAAATCCTAAATTTTCCCCCGCTTCAATAATCTTGACTCTTTGCGCTGCTAAAGATTGGATATTTTTATCTTCAGTGGAATT
Source organism: Microcystis sp. M169S2 (assembly GCF_020245865.1). Classification (NCBI taxonomy): domain Bacteria; kingdom Bacillati; phylum Cyanobacteriota; class Cyanophyceae; order Chroococcales; family Microcystaceae; genus Microcystis; species Microcystis sp. M169S2. The sequence goes on along the minus strand of NZ_JADBUB010000137.1, from coordinate 27,738 downwards.
GTTAACAATGATGAGAGTAGCAGATAAGTTATCGTTGAGGGAAGCGATTAAACGCTTAATTAATTCCGCGCAATTGTAGTTAACCGTCAATAGATAAATCATTACAGATCACAGGTAGGAGTCACTGGTAATTAATAATTGTTAGAGAATAGAGAATAGCTTTCCCGTGCTAATTACTTTTTCCGAAGACGACAGAGATTATACTTTTCGATTTTGGTGGGAAAGGGTTGACAATTTTGGAAGTCAATCTCCAGATTTTCTTTAGCTAAATCCCCCACTATATCAGGGGATTTTTTATTAAAGTCTGTTTGCAGAATGTAGAGAGATTCTGGGGGAGTATTAGCAATAAATGTCTCGGCATTTTTTCGCATTAAAGTTCTCTCACTGACTCCCATATTTCCTCGCAATCGCACAAAACGAGTCGAAGCGGGAAAATGGGGAACTAGATAACCCGTTCCTTCATCTCCCCACATAACAATCGTGGAATTTTCGTAGGGTTTTAATGCTTGACTATCGATACCAAAATAATTATCTGACCATCCCATTCTCCACCAGTCTAAGGGTTTGACTGTAGCAGCAATTAAGGCAAAAATAGCGATTGAGATTATAAAAACTGTCCTTTTATGAGGATAAAGATAGGCAATAATCAGGATAATTAAAACTGGTGTGATTAACTCTAAAACCATCAAGTAACGATAGATAGAAAAACCCTTTAACCAGATCAGATAGGCACTACAATAAAAAGGTAATAAAAATCCGAGAATGGGTAAATGGACTAAACTATTTTTTTGCTCTAGAGAACGGCGAGAGGTGTACTGATAAATAATCACTCCCAGAAGAATTACAATTAGAACATAGGCAATAGCAAAACGAGTCTCTTTAAATTTTACCTCAGCCACTAGGGTTTGTTCCTGCACAAAATAAAAGGGATAAAATAAAAATTGCCAAACATCTTTCGGTAAAAAGCGGGTATCTTGCAGGTTAAAATCTGTTTCGATATAGGGAGATTGAAAAATTTTGTTGAAAAAGGGAAAAAGGGGATTAGCAAAATTGGTCCACATCAGGATTATCCAATAACCCATCGTCAGGGAAAATCCCACAGCCATAGAGAGAATTAAGGACAGAAGATTACGCAGCTTTTCCTGGATGGTAGTGGTTAAAAAACTAATCGCCACGATTAAACTGATACTATACAATGCTGTGGTCAATTTTAGTCCTGTTGCTAGTCCTAAAAGCAATCCTGCGAGAATTATCGTTTTAACCTTAACTGGTTGATTACGACCAAGACAAGCGATAATTAAAAATAATCCTGCCAAAACAAAAACACTGCTGGTACTATCACCAATACTGGTTCCCAACTCTGATAGAAAAGCTGCCCCAAAAATACTGGTAATTGCTGCCGCTATGCTTAAAGTTATCTTGTATCTTTCGGAAACTTTATCGAAGGAGTGATAAGTGATTAAATGAACTAACCACTGATTTAATCCATGGAAACCTCCCAAGAAAAAACCGACCACCACCGGAGGTATTTTTAGGTAATAGATAGCAACGAAAAAAGGAACATCCATCAAAGGATTAAAGAAAGTTTGTATCTGTGCTGGGAGGACATCATACTTAAACCTTCCTGTCAATAACATATAGGGATTATAAAAATGATAATTGCGTAAATCCCAGCTAACATCTTGACCTAAGATAACTGATAAAATCCCTAGTCCGATAAAATAAACTACTGCCCAGAAGAGGGGATGAGTCAGGGTGAACCGTTTTAATAATGCCATAATTTAATCAATAATTTTGGTGACTTCGACGAGAAAACTAAACCCAATAGGACTGTTTACTTTCAGCAAAAGCCAATCAGTTATTAGTTTTTACTGTGCCATTAGACTAATTACTAGCTCTGGGATGAGTCGGCCTTTTAGCTGATAGCTTTTTACTTGATATACCATGTTTGGCTAACAAATACAAACGGAAACTTTTGACTCCAAAAAACGTCTTTGGGCAAGTTGACCAAATTTTGATATACTAAGGTGATAAAATTGCCCACCATACTGACTCGATCGCCCATGAAGTCCAGAAAAGGGTTAATCTCGGTCAAGCAAGCTTATCTAAAAATTCTATCGGTCATCCTAGTTCTGGCGATAATTGGTTTATCGGTAGTCGGAAACTATGGTATCACTTGGGACGAACCGATCGAAGTGGATATGGTCAATCATAATCTCGAATATATCCGAGAAAACAAGCCCATATCAGAAATGTCCCGTCATTACGGCTTTTATTTTAACTACATATCCCAACTTATCTACAAAACCAAAGAAAATTTTTTCCCTGCTACCCCCAATCTTCCTCCCAATCCCACTGATAAGGATAAATGGCTATCGAGGATCTGGCAAATAACCCGGGTTAAGCACGTCGTCACCTTTCTTTTTTCCCTGATTACCTATCTATCGGTGGTGGGAATCGTCGCTATCCTAGCAGGAATCGAATCCGCTTGGTTAGGTGCGCTAATTTTAGCCCTATTTCCCGCTTTTTGGGGTCATACCTTCTTTAATCCCAAAGATATTCCCTTTGCAGCCATGTTCACCCTCGGAACCTTCGCTGGTTCCCTATTGCTGGATAAATATTTTCAGTCCGAAAATAAGGCTATTAAACTAGGATTTAACCGTTTAACCGTTTATTCTTTCCTCTACGGGATTCTTGCTGGTTTAATCACCGGAATTCGCATCGGTGGCTTTTTCATCCTCTTTTATCTGATCTTCGCCCATCTGGTGGCCCGTTGGGATATCGAAACCCTCCCCAAAACCGTCTGGCGTTTTCTGCCCCTATACGCAGTTATTCTACTTTTTTGGGCAATAACCACCTATATTGTCCATCCTGCCGCTTGGAGAAACCCGATTACTTGGTTTATCGAAGCGATAACCCTCATGTCAAAGTATAACATCTGGGATAATACAGTTCTCTTTGACGGTCAAAATATCCCCGGTCGTTCCCTACCTTGGTACTATCTACCCCGGCTATTTTCCCTCACCACCCCCGTCCTCCTGCAAATCGCCGCCCTGGTGGGTGTAATTGGGATTTTGACAAAAATGACCAAATTAACGCCAAGCCAGCGTGCTTGCGCCATAATCACCGTACTCCAAGCGTTTTTACTGCCTACCGTTGCTATCCTGCGTCAATCTACCCTCTACGACGGCATCCGTCACTTTTTATTTGTCATTCCCGCCCTAGCAGCGATCGCAACTACGTTCATTATTTGGACATACCATAAACTCAAGCGAAAGTCAATAAAAATCTTTCTAACGACCCTGCTAATTCTCAACTTTAGCGTCATTGTCTATGACATGATCAGTCTGCATCCCTACGAATACACCTACTATAACCGCGCCTACGGAGGCTTAAAAGCTGCCCACGGTCAACAGGAAACCGATTACTGGGGATTAAGTCTCAAAGAGGGGATGGAATGGCTTAATCAAAATGCCGCCGCTAACTCTACCATTGTCGTTAGCGGTCCAATGTTTGCGGCGGAAATGGTAAAGAATCACCAACGAAACTTTACGATGATCTATCGAGATGACTTTGCTTGGGGAAAGGCCGCCGACCCCGATTATTACATGGGTTTATCCCGATACGATTATTTCCAAGCTTTCCCCCATTGTCCCATTGTTCACGCCGTCCAACGCCAGGACACCCCCCTAACCATCATTAAACGTTGTCGTCAGCCATGATCGAAATGACCGCTATTCCGCCGATTTCTTTGCAAAACTACCGTATCGCTGCGATTATTCCCTGTCACAACGAAGAACTAACGATCGCTAAAGTGGTCTCCCAATTCCAAACTTTTTTGCCAGAAGCGGCCATTTATGTTTATAACAACCGCTCTAGCGATGATACCGTGACCGAGGCCCTGAAAGCGGGGGCGATCGTGCGTCAGGAAACCCAACCGGGAAAAGGTAATGTTGTCCGGCGGATGTTTGCCGATATCGAAGCGGATATCTATATTCTCATCGATGGTGATGATACCTACGAAATTGCGGCAGTACGACGCTTAATTGAACGAATGTTGGGGGAACAATTGGATATGGTGGTCGGTGCGCGTCGGGAAGCGGTAAAATCCTCCCAGGCTTATCGCCGGGGTCATCGCGCCGGTAATCTATTTTTAACAGGATTCGTTAAATTTCTGTTTGGAGCGCGTTTAATCGATATGCTCTCCGGTTATCGCATCTTTTCTCGTCGTTTCGTCAAATCTTTTCCCGCTTTGTCCAATGGTTTCGAGATTGAAACCGAGTTAACTATCCACACTTTAGAATTAAAAATTCCCTTCGCTGAAGAACCAACCCTCTACGGGGAACGTCCCGAAGGTTCCCAAAGTAAGTTAAAAACCTTTCAAGATGGCTGGCGGGTATTGGGAACCGCTATCCTACTTTTTAAAGAAATTCGTCCTTTTCTCTTTTTTAGCCTTGTCTCGCTAATTTTGGCGGTTATTTCCCTCCTCTTAGCGATTCCCGTCCTGTTTGAATACCTCGAAACCGGCTTAGTACCACGTTTTCCCACCGCTATTTTATCGGCCTCGATCATGCTTTTAGCCTTTTTAAGTTTGACCTCTGGCATGATCCTCGATTCCGTCTCCCGGGGACGAAAAGAGATGAAACGAATGGCTTATCTAGCTAACAGTTGGCTGAAAGGTTAGGGAAAAAAGTTCACTAAACATACAGGTCTAGGTCATATATCGGGTTAAACCGTCTCTAACCGTTGCAGCACGGAGGAGGGTTTTTTGTCAATAAATTCCGCTGGCGAAATTTGATATTTAATCAGATTGGCTAATTCCTGTAGTTGGCTGATGGCTTCCGCGCCTTCGAGTTTCATTAACTCTCGATCATCGCGCATTTCTGTCCAGGTGATGCCGTAATCGGACACGAGAAACCGAATTAGATGGGTTTCACCCAATCCGACCATAAAAGATGCGCTGTTCATTTGACCGCCACAGGTGTAGCAAGATGCTAGATAACCTTGATTTTCTAGTGCGATCGCTAAAGCCTGTAAATCCATGACTAAGTCTTTGACCAGTTGGCGATGCTGTTCTGCAAGTCGTTTAAACACAATTTTCCTCCTGATAACACTCCTCAAGTATAAAACCTTAACACTTTTTTAAGATTCTTTTTTGAGAAAATAAGGTACGCGAACTAAGTTTTCTTACGGATGGTAAGTAACAAAATGTAAAGAACCTGAAACCTAGGGTAGCGTGAATTCCTGAGATAGCCAAGTATATATAGCGGTTCTCGCACCTGTGCGGCACACTTAAACCTTTGCTGATTAAGCTGTTCAGGATTGGGAATGTACCTCTTGTGAATCAGAAACGCTATATAACCACAAAGCCACCAGTTTATCCATCTTTCCACCCCCTCGATCCCAACTATTCCCATCATGCCTATTTTTAAAGTTTATGATCCAGTTTCGACAAAAAAGTTCGTAAATCTAGGTAGGTGGGGTGTAGGGTGTGGGGTGTAGGGTGTGGGGTGTGGGGAGAATAAATAAAAATAATCTCCTGTCTCCTGACTCCTGATCACTGATTACTGATCACTGATCACTGATTGCTGATAAGATTGTTACGAAAATATAAACACGAAATTCTATAGTTAGCCATGACCCAAAACGGAAGCTCGAAGTCGATCGTTGTCTCTCCCTCGATCCTATCGGCGGATTTTAGTAAATTAGGAGCCGATATCGAGGCTGTGGATAAGGCAGGAGCCGATTGGATTCACGTTGATGTGATGGATGGTCGTTTTGTCCCGAATATCACCATTGGACCCCTGATTGTCTCCGCTATTCGTCCCTATACGAAAAAACCTTTAGATGTGCATTTAATGATCGTCGAACCGGAAAAATATGTGGCTGACTTTGCGAAAGCGGGTGCTGACATTATTTCTGTTCACGCTGAACATAATGCTTCTCCCCACCTCCATCGTACTCTTTGCCAAATTCGCGAACTCGGTAAACAAGCGGGTGTGGTATTAAATCCCTCCACTCCCTTAGATTTAATCGAATATGTGCTGCATTTGTGCGATTTAGTCTTAATTATGAGCGTTAACCCTGGTTTTGGTGGCCAGAGTTTTATCCCGGAAGTTGTCCCCAAAATCCGTCAATTACGTCAAATCTGTGATGAAAAAGGCTTGGATCCTTGGATTGAAGTGGATGGCGGCTTAAAACCGGCTAATACTTGGCAAGTTCTCGAAGCGGGTGCTAATGCGATCGTAGCAGGTTCGGCGGTATTTAATGCCCCTGATTACGCAGCGGCGATCGAAGGTATCCGTAACAGCAAACGTCCCCAACCTCAATTAGCCACCGTTTAATTGTCGCAGGGGTGGGTTAGCTGTTGATTAATTAGGGTCTGCTGAAAAAGTTTTTTGTGGGGACAGGGTGTGGGGTGTGGGGTGTGGGGTGTGGGGTGTAGGTTTTTACTGATTCCCATCTGGTCAATTACCTAATTTTCAGAGAAAAAGTCCCGTAATTTTCCCACGATCACTCCCATAACTGGTACTTTTTGATTGACAAAAAGTCTAAAAGTCTTACCCAACAAGGTTTTTAGATTTATTCAGCCAGCCTTAATTATCTTAGTATTGGCACTAACCCACTCTGCTGATTTCTTCTAAAACCTGCTGCCATAAACCCGAATTAGAGACGGCTAAAACTTCGCTAGAATCAGCTTTTAGGGGATTACCTGACCAATCGCTAATTATTCCGCCAGCACCTTCAATAATCGGGATTAAAGCACAAAAATCGTAGTATTTCAGGTCTGATTCTAGGATTACCATCGGCATGGCAGTGCAGCCGGTGGCTAACATCATATAGTTATAACAATCACCCCCAAAAGCGGTACGTTTACAGACGCTTTGCAGCTGACGAGCGATCGCTTGTTGTCGTTCTGTGATAAACATTAAGGGGGTGGTGGAGGCTAAACAGGCATTTTTTAAGACAAGTTCCCGATCTTGACGGTAGGGATTAACAATCATCTGGTTATTATAAAGACTCGCTTTTCCCTTCACTCCTAACCAGCGATCGCCTAAAATCGGTTGATCGACAATTCCTAAAATAGGTTGATTTTCTGCCACTAGGCCGATTAAAGTCCCAAAAATCGGTAATCCTTTGACAAAAGAGGATGTGCCATCGATCGGATCCAACACCCAATAACGACCACTTTGGGAGGGAATATTGGCTCCTTCTTCCCTAATAACCCCATCTTCGGGTAATTCTCGCCGAATAATCGCCACCATCGCCTCCTCAGCTTCTTGATCGGCGATTGTTACTATTGAGGAAACTTGATCGAGTTTTGTCTCGGTTTCTAGATGGGGCTGCCGAAAATAGCGCCGGATAATCTCTCCAGACGCGTCCGCTAATTGATGAGCTAGTTGGATAGTGCGATCAATATTCATCAATAAAAGTTATCCATACAGGAAAACAATAATGTTTATTTATGGTAAAGGGGAAGTGGGGAGAGGTGGAGGATTTAGCGGAAATTTCCCTATCACCCTAAATCCCTATTGCCCCTTGCATAGTGCGATCAATATTCATCAATAAAAGTTATCCATAGTGGAAAACAATAATGTTTATTTATGGTAAAGGGGAAGTGGGGAAGTGGGGGAAATTTGCCTATCACCCTAAATCCCTATTGCCGCGTCGAAGCTAGAACTATCAGTGGGTAACAGTTTGATTTTGACTCCATAATTAAATTAGTCAACGATCGACTCAATCTCAAGACGAGAAAAAATTAATCTATTAGGAGTTTAGCTGATGACGGCTTTTACGGAAAATGACCTAAAAAGGTTAGAAAATCTGATTATCAATGGACAAAAAGCGATCGAAACTCGTTTAACCTCTCTGGAGAATGGACAAAAAGCGATCGAAACTCGTTTAACCTCTCTGGAGAATGGACAAAAAGCGATCGAAACTCGTTTAACCTCTTTGGAGAATGGACAAAAAGCGATCGAAACTCGTTTAACCTCTTTGGAGAGTGGACAAAAAGCGATCGAGAATAGCATCGGAGAGATCAAAAGAGAAATTCAGGTCTTAGAGATAGGACAGACGGAAATTAAGGGAGAAATCAGGACTTTAGACGCAAAAATCACGGGTTTAAATGCAAGAGTGCAACTCATCGAGGCATCCGTGGGAAAAATTCCCGATTTAGCCGAAAAAATTGGGGAGGTAAAAAACTGGAAACAGATCGGTATATCGATTGTGACTGCTTTTGTGGGTGGGGTAATTGGTTGGTTAATTCGGGGAAAATAAAACTAAGGAATGTAACATAGTATTAAGCATTTGTATATTTTTATCAATTTTTATGGAACAGACAGCTTTAAATCTGATCGCAATTACCGTTTTTTCGATCACTCTTTCCGTATTTGTCACCCCTTTGCTGTCTATTTCGCCTTTTGTCCCCGCTTTGGCTACTTTTAGCCTCTTGGGATTAGTTACCGTTGATACTCTCACCTTTAATAACCGGGGCGTGACTTTGCTACTGGATGCTCTTTCTCCTAGTAAACACCGTCAAAGAGTTATTTACCACGAAGCCGGACATTTTCTCACCGCTTATATTTTAGGCATTCCGATCGCCAGTTATAGTTTGACCGCCTGGGAAGCCTTTCGTCAAGGCCAGGAGGGAGTCGGCGGTGTTCAATTTGAACTGGCAGATTTAGAGCAAAAAGTCAAGAATTTTACCGATTTTCCTGCTTTTTTAGAGAGAATTTCTACGGTGTGGATGGCGGGAATTGCTGCCGAAACCTTAGTTTATGGTAAAGCGGAGGGGGGGGAAAGCGATCGATTTTATCTGCAATCGGCCTTAAAATTAGCGGGGGTTCCTGAGAATAATTATGCCCAAAAAGAGCGCTGGAGTTTATTACAGGCAAAAACTCTTTTAGAAAAACAACAGACTGCCTATCAAGCTTTAGTGATAGCTATGGAAAAAAGGGCCAGTGTGGAAGAATGCTGTCGGGTGATTAGTGAAAGTTTAGTATAACGGGAAAAGTAATCAGGGATGAATTTGATGATTTCCCCGTTAAATTTTTATGAATAATCAGAGCATTCAGTCCGATCAGCGATTAGCTTTAATTGTGCGCGGAGCAGTACAAGGAGTCGGTTTTCGTCCTTTTGTTTATCGATTAGCAACGGAATTAAACTTAGCCGGTTGGGTGAATAATACGGCAGCGGGAGTTTTTATTGAAGTCGAGGGCAATCGAGACAAACTAGAAACTTTTTTGAATCGATTATCTTTAGAAAAACCACCTCAATCGCTAATTGAAAATATTGAGACTCAATGGTTAAATCCTATCGGTTATCAAAACTTTAGCATACGTCATAGCAGCGGCGGTGAAAAAAATACAATTGTTCTGCCCGATTTAGCCACTTGTCCCGATTGTTTAGCCGATATTTTTGACCCGAATAATCGTCGTTATCGCTATCCTTTTACTAACTGCACTAACTGCGGTCCTCGCTACAGTATCATCGAGAGTTTACCCTATGATCGCAGTGCCACAACTATGAGGGGTTTTAATCAGTGTCCCGAATGTCAAAGGGAATACGAAAACCCTCTGGATCGCCGTTTTCATGCCCAACCGAATGCCTGTCCTAGTTGCGGACCCCAAATTAGTCTTTTAGACAGTCAAGGCTCTGTATTAGCGGAAAAAGATCAAGCTTTAATTGCCACTGCTAGAGCAATTCAACAAGGAAAAATTATAGCGATCAAAGGATTAGGAGGATTTCACCTAGTTATCGATGCAAGAAATACGGAAGCAGTGCAAAAATTGCGACAACGTAAACAGCGACCAGATAAGCCTTTTGCCGTGATGTATCCTAATCTTGAGTTAGTGAAAAAGCATGGTTATGTATCTTCTTTAGAATCGCAATTATTACAGTCTCCTGCAGCGGCAATTGTCCTGATTAAACAAAGAAAAAATTATCTTTCTCCTTCGGTTTCTCCGGGTAATCCCTACCTAGGAGTTATGTTACCCTATACTCCCCTACATCATCTTTTATTAGCGGAATTAGGCTTTCCTATTGTAGCAACCAGTGGTAATCTAGCCGATGAACCTATCTGTATTGACGAAAAAGAAGCTTTAGAAAAATTAGAAAAAATCGCCGATTTATTTCTAGTTCATAATCGTCCAATAGTTCGACCAGTGGATGACTCTATTATCAGGGAAATGGCGGGAAAAGCGATGATTTTGCGGCGAGCGCGGGGATATGCTCCCTTTCCAGTTAAAGTTAATGAGGGAGATTTTCCCCCGATTCTGGCCGTGGGAAGTTATTTTAAAAATACCGTGGCTATCTACCAAAAAAATCAAGTTTTTATTAGTCAACATATCGGCGATTTAGATACAGTTAATGCTGTTAATCATTTTGAAAATATCCTCGATAGTTTAAAAAATTTATACGAGTTTGCACCCGAAGTTATTGCCTGTGATGCCCATCCTGAATATCTAGCAACCAAGTACGCTTATAGTTTAAATTTACCCGTTATTCCCATTCAACACCATTACGCTCACGTTTTATCCTGCATGGCAGAACATCAGCTACAACCTCCGGTTTTAGGGGTTGCTTGGGATGGAACAGGATACGGTTTAGACGGCACAATTTGGGGGGGAGAATTTATCCATATTGCTGCCGATTCTTGGCAGCGAGTCGCCCATTTTAAACCCTGGCCATTACTGGGAGGAGAAAAAGCGGTTAAACAACCCAGACGAGTGGCTTTAGGATTACTAGAAGTTATGGAAAATACTGATAGGATAAAATCAGCTTTTAGTGAACAGGAATGGTCTATTTTTAGGCAAATGTTAACCAAAAAAATTAATTGTCCTTTAACTTCTAGTGTCGGGCGTTTGTTTGATGGCGTGGCGGCGATTCTAGGTTTATGTTATCAATTAAGTTTTGAGGGACAAGCAGCAATGCAGTTAGAATTTGCCCTTGAGGACATTAAAACCGAGGAATATTATAATTTTTCTTTATCAGATGACTCACCCATAGTTATTGATTGGAATCAGATAATTTTAGGAGTTGTTGAGGATTTAGAAAAACAAGTACAAATCGGCATAATTGCCGCTAAATTTCATAATAGTTTAAGTGAGATTATTGTAGAAATTGCTCAGAAAACAGGTAGAGAAAAAATTCTCCTGACGGGAGGCTGTTTTCAAAATCGTTATCTGACGGAAAGAACAATTAATCGCCTACAAGCTTCGGGATTTCAACCCTACTGGCAGCAAACTGTTCCCACTAATGATGGTGGTATTAGCCTTGGTCAAATTATCGGTGCTTTTTCTCAACTTAAACAGTTCTAGAATAGCCGACAATCTACCTTTCTATTCGATTGTGTCAGCAGCGTTAAAGATAAACCACAGAGACAGAAAGAACAGAGAGAGCCGATTTTTTTCTAGACTGTTAAACGATGCCACTCAACGATTTTATTGCCTACTTTCAAAATAATTGCTTGACCTAAACCGAGTTCTTGTGTCACATTGACTAGATGGGCGAAATTTTGACGGGTGATTGCTAGTCCCTGCAAACAGGCTAGAAAATCGAGACAGAGAACCGTAGAAAATTCCCAAGTTTGTCGGTAAACACGGCAATTATCCGGTAAAAAAGCCACAAGAGTGCGAAAATGACTCAAAGCGGCTTTCTCAAAATTGGCGCTAGTGCAGTCAAAAGACGAGTGCTGATAGCTCATAAAAACTTTGCCTGATAGGGAAAGAGCAGGGTTTCCCTCAGACTAGCACTTCCCTTCTGGGGATCACCTTCCCTTTAGAATTTCTCAATAGACTGGCAAATCCCCCCAGAGGGGTATCCTTACCCGCAAGCAAATTGCTAGAAGCTAGGTTTCTTCCCAGAGATAGTGTACTTTAGATATTGATGTCCTTCCGGCTGGCAAGATAACCTATAAATTTCCCCACTCGTCCCCAGCGATAAAAGGCTGTATTTAGTCAAAAATCAAGTGTTGACATTGATGCCAAACTTGCCAAGTAAAAAATGATGACAGCCTCAACTTGCCGCTTAACTAATTGACTACTTAACTGATAACTGGTAACTAAGATTATGAATAATGCAATTGTCAAACCGAGAGATGTACAAGTAGCACCTATTGCCGTCGATACTTTTGTCTTTCGTTCCCGCACTTGGGACCGGTTAAAATTCGAGATCGAATATGGATTACAAAAGGGAACTACCGCCAATAGTTATCTGATTAAAGGTGAAAAAGTCGCTCTTTTTGATCCACCGGGGGAATCATTCTCGGCTATATTTTTAGAGGCTTTAACTAAAAGAATCGATCCGAAAACTATTGATTATATTATCCTCGGTCACGTTAACCCCAATCGTGCCGTCACCCTCAAGGCACTTTTAGAAATCGCGCCTCAAGTCACTTTTGTTTGTTCTAATCCGGGGGCAATTTCCCTGAAAAAAATTCTCGAAAACGAAGCATTAAATCTGTTGGTTGTCAAGGGGGAAGAAATATTAAATTTAGGGGCAAACCATCAATTAGAATTTATCCCCACTCCTAACCCCAGATTTCCCGATCAACTCTGTACCTACGACAGCAAAACCGATATTCTCTACACCGATAAATTATTCGGAGCGCACGTTTGTGGCGACCAAATTTTTGATGAGGGTTGGAGCGTTTATAACGAAGATCGGCGTTATTATTTCGATTGTCTCATGGCTCCCTATGCCAGCCAAATTAGCAACGCTTTGGAGAAATTAGCCGCTAAATCGCCCTTATTTTATGCCGTTGGTCACGGTCCTCTGGTGCGTTACGCGATGCACGAATTGACCCTTTCCTATCAACAATGGTTAGCAGTACAAAAGTCCCAAGAGTTGACAATCGCCCTGATTTATGCTAGTGCCTACGGCAACACCGCCACCCTCGCTCAAGCGATCGCCATGGGGATCACGAAAGCGGCAGTAGCAGTCACGGCGATTAATGCCGAGTTCGCTGAACCAGACGAGATCAAAACGGCGATCGAAAAAAGTGTCGGTTTTATCTTTGGTTCCCCCACTTTGGGAGGACACGCACCGACTCCCATCCAAACCGCCTTGGGGATTACCCTGGCAAATGGCGATAAAAGCAAGCTGGTGGGGGTTTTTGGCTCCTACGGTTGGAGTGGTGAAGCGATCGATCTTTTGGAAGGTAAATTCCGGGATGGCGGTTATCGCTTCGGTTTTGAGCCAATTCGGGTTAAATTTAAGCCCACGGAGGCAATTTTAAAGACCTGTGAGGAAGCGGGAACCGATTTCGCTCAAGCAGTCAAAAAAGCTCGCAAAAGCAGACAACCGAAAACTAATGTTAACCAATCCCAAAGCGATCGGCGATCGCAGGCTCTGGGCCGTTTGGTGGGTTCTCTCTGTATCGTCACCTGCGAATTGGGGGAATTGCGCGGCGCCATGTTAGCCTCTTGGGTGTCGCAAGCGACGTTCACCCCCCCCGGATTGACTATTGCCGTGGCGAAAGAACGAGCGATCGAGTCTCTGCTTTATAGCGGTACGCCTTTTGTCCTTAATATCCTCCAAGAAGGTCAACATTTGGCTTTAATGAAACATTTTCTTAAACCTTTTTCCCCCGGAGAAGATCGTTTTGCTAATATCGAAACCACTAAAGCTGAGAACGGTGGACCGATTCTGGCCGAAGCGCTCGCTTATCTGGAATGTCGGGTGGAACAACGAATGGAGTGCGGTGATCATTGGCTGCTTTATGCGATCGCAGAAAAAGGTAAGGTTTTACACCAAGGTTTAACCGCCATCCATCATCGCAAATCTGGCAGTTATTATTAACTCATGGTGACGGGTAAGGGATCGCAAAAAACAAGGGTTTCGGCTGATCCCGAAAGTGAACGATACTCTCCCCTATCCTTCTGCTACTGTTTGTAAAACAAGATCAATAAATTTCTGGCTGTAGTATATGCCTTGTTGTTGCATCGTTTCTATGTAAGGTTTGACTGCATCGATCTTTCCCAACTGTTTTGCTTTAATTAAAATACCGATCGAACCTGTAATTGGAATATTGAGAGATTTACACACCTGACGAGCCGCTAATTCATCGATAAGCACTAAAGGGGCTTTTTGTTCTAGTGCAAGGACGATGACTTCTGATTCTCCTCGATCCAGAGTCGGTAATAGTAAGGAAACCTGCTGTTGAGAGGCGATTTCTCGGACAGAAATCCACTGTTCTCGTAATAGATCGATCGAGCCAGTTTTGTCTTGATCATAAGTGCTGATTTCAAGAGCTACCGCCTTAGGAATAATGATGCTTTTAACTATTTCTTGTAAAAGACCGAGTTGACCAATTCGCGCAAAAGCGATGAGGGGAGTAGCGTTACTTACAATCATCAGGCTCCAGTTTTTCTATTCCCTTTAATTCAACCGCTAACGCCGATTCGTCATAATCAAACAATACAATCCCTTTTTTAGACAAAATATCCATAAATTCTAGGCGATTAATTCTCGCTAATTCCGCCGCTTTTCCTAAAGAAAGTCGCTTTTCTTGAAAATAATAAATAGCGGCCAGAAGTTTAATTTCTTGACCGAGTTCATCAATTCCTATTTTTAAAGCGGCAAGAACATCGGGAGAAAATTCTAGATTTAATATTTCATTTTTCATTCTAAGTACCTAGTTAAAAATAAAGTTAACTTTAGAGACAAGGGAACTCCGGAACAGGGAACAGAAGGGTTTCTGACTTTTTTTAAGATGTCTCTTAATTATTACAGCTTACAGCGTTTCTCATAAAGATGAAGTATAATCTGATTTGGCATCGTCTCCTGACTCCTGATTGAGGTGATTAAACCGCACAGTGCGCTATTATAGCAGCGGGCAGAAGGAAGAAGGAAAATCCTTGCCAGAACTGAATTTTAGCGATTTAGGTTGTCCTAACCAACTCGTTCTCTGCTATAAGTCTTATTAAGGGGGTGTTAGACCGATGCAGGTGAGATAGTGGCAGCAATTCTCATTTTGAAACGATTTTGCCTTGTTTCAGCGATCTAGAGATTCGTTAAGAATTATTAACCCTTCTAGGTGCAAGGGTTTTAATGTCATGAAACCTTAAAATGAGAATTGCTGATAATACCTCCCATCGACTCTACCCACTTTATATCCATTTTGTCCTTAATATCCGGCAAGAAGGACAACATATAGCTTTAATGAAGCATTTTCTCAAACCCTTTGCTCCGGGGGAAGACCGTTTTGCTAATATCGAAACCACTAAAGCTGAGAACGGTGGGCCGATTCTGGCCGAAGCGCTCGCTTATCTGGAATGTCGGGTGGAACAACGAATGGAGTGCGGTGATCATTGGCTGCTTTATGCGATCGCAGAAAAAGGCAGGGTTTTACACCAGGGTTTAACCGCCATCCATCATCGCAAATCCGGCAGTTATTATTAATTTGTCGTTATGATCATTTCAGGGGGTGTGTTAAGGCAAAATAACGCACCCTGATTTATCAGAAAATAAATTCTTATGAAAAGCATTGTTTTAATTGTTGGCTTTGAAACCTTTAACAGGAATTTATATCGGCAATCGGGCCTGTTGGCTAGTTCTAAATGTCCCGATTTAGAAGTAAAAGTATTTAGCGATAAATCCTTGACGAGCGAACCGGAAATAGTCGAGCAAGCTTTAGCCACTGCTGACGTTTTTTTTGCTAGTTTGATCTTCGATTACGATCAAGTTACTTGGCTGCGGCAACGAGCGGCAGAGATTCCGATTCGCTTAGTTTTTGAGTCTGCTTTAGAGTTAATGAGTTTAACCCGTTTGGGAGAATTTGCCATCGGGGATAAACCAAAAGGAATGCCAAAACCAATTCAATTTATCTTGAGTAAATTTTCCAGTGGCAAGGAAGAAGATAAGTTAGCTGGTTATCTTAGTTTCCTCAAAACAGGTCCGAAACTACTGAAATTTATTCCCGCTAAAAAAGTTCAAGATTTGCGTAATTGGTTAATTATCTACGGTTATTGGAATGCGGGAGGAACCGAAAATGTTGCCGCTATGTGTTGGGTAATTGCCCAAAAATATCTAGGATTAAAAGTACGGGAAATACCCGAAGTTATCGAAACTCCCAATAAGGGACTATTACACCCCGATTATCAGGGTTATTTTCTCACTCCCCAAGAATATTTGACTTGGTATCAAAAAAATAAATCCCTTGATAAACCAGTGGTGGCACTGCTGCTTTATCGGAAGCACGTTATCAGTAAACTACCCTATATTAATCAATTAATCCGTCATTTTGAAACGGCTAATTTAATTCCCCTACCCGTGTTTATTAACGGAGTGGAAGGCCATACAATTGTTCGGGATTGGTTAACCACAGACTACGAAATTCAGCAAAGAAAAAAAGGAATCATTGAAACTCCTTCTTTAAGTGAAGATGCGGTGACAGTAGATGCAATTGTCTCGACGATTGGCTTTCCTTTGGTGGGGGGTCCTGCGGGTTCTATGGAAGCGGGAAGACAGGTAGAAGTGGCTAAACGAATTCTGTCCGCTAAAAATATTCCTTATCTTATCGCTGCCCCTTTATTAATTCAAGATATTTATTCTTGGACAAGACAGGGAATCGGTGGTTTACAGAGTGTGGTTTTATACGCTTTACCAGAATTAGACGGGGCAATTGATACAATTCCTCTGGGGGGATTAGTGGGGGAAACTATCTATTTAATCCCCGAAAGATTACAGCGTTTAACTGGACGTTTAAACAGTTGGATTAAGTTACATAAAACCCCTCCGCAAGAACGGAAAATAGCCATCATTCTCTATGGATTTCCCCCGGGTTATGGGGCAGTTGGTACGGCAGCTTTATTAAATGTTCCCCGGAGTTTAGTTAAGTTTTTACAAGCTTTACAAGCGCAGGGTTATAATCTGGGAACGATTCCCGAAGACGGGGAAGAAATTATTCAAAAAGTTAAATTTGCCGATGATGAAAATCTCTCTAAACAAAATCGTTTATCGATAGAAACTTTAGAAAATTGGCTAGGTTATCTGTTAACCTCTCGCATTGAAAAACACTGGAAATCTCTGAAAGATGCGGGGATAAAAACTATTGGCGACCAGTATCATTTAGGGGGAATTGAGTTAGGTAATATCTGGATTGGAGTCCAGCCACCTTTAGGAATTGCTGGGGATCCGATGCGGTTAATGTTTGAAAAAGATTTAACTCCTCACCCTCAGTATGCAGCCTTTTATCAGTGGTTACAAAAAGATTTTAAGACCGATGCTATCGTTCATTTTGGTATGCACGGAACCGTCGAATGGCTGCCAGGTTCACCCCTAGGAAATACTGGTTATTCTTGGTCAGATATTTTATTAGGAGATTTACCGAATTTATATATTTATGCTGCTAATAATCCCTCGGAATCTATCCTAGCTAAACGTCGCGGTTATGGGGTGTTAATTTCCCATAATGTGCCTCCCTACGGACGAGCGGGATTATATAAAGAATTGATGATTTTACGAGATTTGATTGCAGAGTTTCGAGAAAATCCTGAGAAAAATTACGCTTTAAGAGATAGTATTCTTCAAAAGATTATTGATACAGGTATCTCTAAAGATTGTCCTTTTCTGGAAGCAGAAAAACAGGGAATAGAATTCACTTTAGAAAATGCCAAATTATTTAGCCGCTATGCACTAACCGATTATTTTGTCAAGGTGTATAATTACTTACAAATCGTCGAACAAAGACTATTTTCTTCGGGTTTACACACCCTAGGAACTGCTCCCAATCAGGAAGAATTAAAAGGTTATCTTGACGCTTATTTCACCGATTTATCTGAGCGAGAATTTCAGCAAATTATCGCTGACGAAGCAACCAATGAAAAGCTTAAAGAAGGCATTGCTATTAAAAATTTATTAGGACAAAATAGCGAAGAATTAACTAATCTTTTGCGGGGATTAAATGGGGAATATGTACCACCGGCACCGGGGGGTGATTTACTCCGGGATGGTGCGGGAGTTTTACCCACAGGACGCAATATACACGCTTTGGATCCCTACCGGATGCCTTCCCCCGCAGCCTACACTCGCGGACGAGAAATCGCCAAAAAACTGCTACAACAAAACTTAACCGAAAAAGGAAAATATCCCGAAACTGTAGCAGTTTTACTCTGGGGATTAGATGTGATTAAAACTAAGGGTGAATCCCTGGGTATTCTCTTAGAATTAGTCGGTGCGGAACCGGTGAAAGAGGGGACAGGAAGAATTGTCAGGTATGAATTAAAACCTCTAGGGGAAATTGGACACCCGCGCATCGATATTTTGGCTAATTTATCGGGAATTTTTCGGGATACTTTTATCAATATTATCGAGTTATTGGATGATTTAATGCAGCGGGCAGCCGAGATAGAAGAATCGGAAAATGATAATTATATCCGTAAGCACTATTTAGCCTTAAAAAGTCAAGGGATTGACAATGCCAGCGCTCGTTTATTTTCCAATCCTGCCGGGGATTTTGGCTCTTTAGTTAATGACCAAGTAGTGGAGGGAAATTGGGACAATGACAACGAATTAGCGAAAACTTGGGAAAAGCGTAATGTTTTTAGTTATGGTCGTCAAGATAAGGGACAAGCGCGGCCAGAAGTGCTACAACAGTTATTAAAAACCAGTGAAAGTATTATCCAAGAAATTGACTCGGTAGAATACGGTTTAACCGATATTCAGGAATACTACGGCAACACGGGAGGATTAAAATTAGCCGCAGAAAAACAAAGCGGTAAACGGGTGATGACGAGTTTTGTCGAGAGTTTTTCCAATGATACAACTCCCCGCAAATTAGAGGAGGTTTTGCGCTTAGAATACCGCAGTAAATTACTCAATCCTAAATGGGCCAATGCCATGGTTAATCAAGGTTCTGGTGGGGCCTACGAAATCTCCCAAAGAATGACCGCTTTAATTGGTTGGGGCGGTACGGCTAATTTTAGTGACGATTGGGTGTATGATCAGGCAGCCGATACCTACGCTTTTGATACAGAAATGGCGGAAAAATTGCGTCAAGCTAATCCCGAAGCTTTCCGTAATATTGTCGGTAGAATGTTAGAAGCACAGGGTCGCGGTTTTTGGCAAGCAGACCCCGACAAATTAGAGAAATTACAGGAATTATATCAATTGACCGATGAAAAGTTAGAAGGGGTTACTTAGGGTTTGCTGAATAAATCTAAAAACCTTCTTGGATAATATCTTTAGGCTTTTTTGAAATCAACAAGTGCCAGCGATTGGAGTCAGGTACTTTTTCCCCGAAAATTAGGTAATTGACTCCGGCTCGACTGAGCTCGCCGAACGTCCTGAAAATTGGTACAACCCCACACCCTACACCCCACACCCCACACCCCACACCCCACACCCCACACCCCACACCCCACACCCCACACCCTGACACCAGGAAAAACTTTTTGCCGCAAACCCTACTTAGAGTTTTCATCGCAACAGGGTATCCTGATGATAATCTGATTTCCCTCCTGTTTTACTCAGCAAACGGATATTCTCAATCAGGATTGATTTTTCTAACGCTTTAGCCATATCGTATAAAGTCAAGGCTGCCACAGATACCGCCGTTAAAGCTTCCATTTCTACCCCAGTTTCCGATTTTGTCACCACTTCTGCCCGAATTTCGTAACCGGGTAACTCTGCTTTCGGGATAATCTGAACATTGATTTTTTGCAGGGGTAAGGGATGGCAAAGGGGAATTAAGGAGGAAGTTTGTTTGGCCGCCATAATTCCCGCTAGTCTGGCCGTCCCTAAAACGTCACCTTTAGGCGCATTTCCCTGTTCTATGGCTTCAAAAGTCGTTTTTAGCATTCTCACTTGTCCTAGGGCGATAGCAGTGCGTTTAGTGGGCATTTTCTCCGATACATCCACCATCTGGGCCTCGCCTTGGCTGTCGAGATGAGATAATTTTTCTTTACCCTCTTGCGTCATTGAATGAACCTGTGCTATAGTAGTTTACTGTTGAGAAAAACAAGGGCTTGTAGCTTAGTGGATTAGAGCGTGTGGCTACGGACCACAAGGTCGGGAGTTCGAGTCTCTCCAAGCCCGTTACATACAATGGCATATACTACAGGAATTGGGAACCTATGGTTCCTAATTTCTTTGGTTTTTTGCCCCATCTTCCCACTTTCCTATACTTTTTAAACAGGATTTAGTATCAGCAGCCAGTTTTGCCGAGGTATTTTTTACCCTCAAACAGTGAAAGAAACTAAACTTTTAGGATTGTATAATACTAAATCTGGTTATTAAAAACTGATTATTTATTCCCCCTTTTGCCTTTTGCCTCTTGCCTTTTGCCTGTCCTTATAAGTAACCTATGCTCAACGGATTTAGTATAATATGAATTCTCCTGCACCTGTGCCGACACCCTTTCAAGTTGCTTTAGAGCGTTACCAGAATGCTCTAAATTATTTAGATACTTCCCATAATAAATCTCTGAAAAAAGCACAGGCTTTAGAAATTATTACCGCCAGAGATGCTCTTCAGAAACGAATGGAAGCCGAGGCGGAAATTTCGGTTGATATCTGGTCAAAATTAATCGAACAAGATAATAGATTAAAACAGAAAAGCTACAAAATTACTCAAGTTATTGACTTAGCTGAATATCGGGAGACTTTACCTATTTCTGCTCAGGCTTGGTGGTGGCATTTAGAAAGTAGGGAATCTCTGCATCCTTGCAATCGCTTTGATTGGCTATTGAGAAGCGGTAAACTGGTTTTATTAGGGGTTAATTTTACATTAATCGGAACGATTGCTACTCGGTTTCTTAGTGGTGGTTCAGGTTTGCCAGAAATAGGGGGTGTTATTTTTTCGACTTTCATTTCTTTATTACAAACTGAAAATGCTCTCACACGGACGCGCCAGAAGGGTTTTGTTAAGTTAATGAAATTTCTTAGGATTGCTGAACATTGGTATGAAGAAATACAGTTTTCTGTAACAGTAATAGTCTTTGCTTTTCTCTTGGGAATTTATCTAAATTTCTCTTGGTTTTCTGAGTTTTATAAGCAAGAAGGCAACCGTTTACAATCTCCTCCGCCAGCAAGTCAAGAATTTCCTAATTTAGCTTCAGCCGAAGAGAAGTATTTAAAAGCAATTGAGTTAAACCCAGATAATTTAGATGCTCATTATAAGTTGGCAACACTTTACGAAGAGTTACAGGATTTGACTAATGCGAAAAAACACTATTTAATCGCGGCAAAAGGTGGTTTTATAGATGCTTATAATAATCTCGCTTATTGGTATCTGCGCGATAATAAGAATGCAGAAGCAGTAGAGTTACTGGAAAAAGCCAAGAGATTATTAGCAGAAAAAGATGAAAAACTAGACCAATTTACTGAAGAGGAGAAACGCAATTTAGCAGTACAAAAATATAGTATTTATAAAAATCTAGGCTGGGCCAGATTTAAGCAAAATCGCAGTGAAGATGCAATTCCTAATCTTTTAGTTGCTATTGGTATCGCTGAAAATCCAGCTTATCAGAAATTTATCCGCAATCCCGGTGCTGCTTTTTGTATTTATGCTCAACTTTTAGAAAAAGAAGACAAGAAATTATCTCAGGAAAATTGGCGTAAATGTCTTAATTTAGCTCAAGGGAGGGAAATTAATACAGAGGAAGAACAATGGTTATATGAAGCGAGAAAAAAATTAAAGTGAAGTAAAGTTTAGTGACTATTCTCTGAGTAATGCGCTAAATCCTTCTTGCTGAAAATGCTTATCAAAGGTTAATATTTCAGAGATTTCCAGTTGTCTCATAATCTGCATGGAAGCACAATCAGTTAAACTGTATCCTTTATCTAATCGTCTTTGGTAAAAATCAAAAGCTTGCTGAAATTGTTCACTGGTTTGGGGAATGATTATGGTTTTGCTGTCATTGCGTAAATCATGAGTTAGACGAATAGCTGATTTACGCAAAAATTCCCCTCTACTGCATAAAGCATTGAGTAATTCTGTCAGAACCATTTCACTGGTAACACCTCTAAAGTTACCCAGTCTTGCTACCATACTTATAGCAAGTCTATGAGCATTATCTCCTCTATCAGCTAACGCTTTTAAATAGAAGGTATCTAAGAAAATTTTTCTCATTCTTCCTCATCTTCTCTCGGTGCGCCGTACATATAATGTTCCGCGTTACGCGCAAAGTCTCTGGGAAAGTGTTTTCGCCATTCTGATTGGGGAACAACGTTACCAATCTCAACAATTCTTTGCCAAAAAGGTTTTTTGCGAAATTCTGGGTCATTTTCTAGTGCATCCCATTTAGCATCGAGTTCTTCCATTGATAACTCAGGCTCTTCGGATGTGTTAGAGGTTGAATGATTGTTTAAGTTAGTCATGATTAAAGGTTCCTTTTAGATTAAAGAGAATAAGTTAATGATAACCTAAATTATCTGGTCAGGTAAATGTTTTGCGAAAATTTGTTTCATTCTTCCTCATCTTCTCTCGGTGCGCCGTACATATAGTGTTCAAAATTACGCGCAAAGTCTGTAGGTAAGTGTTTTCGCCATTCTGATTGGGGAACAACTTTACCAATCTCAACAATTCTTTGCCAAAAAGGTTTTTTGCGAAATTCTGGATCATTTTCTAGTGCATCCCATTTAGCATCGAGTTCTTCCATTGATAACTCAGGCTCTTCGGATGTGTTAGATGTTGAATGATTGTTTAAGTTAGTCATGATTAAAGGTTCCTCAAGTTCTTTGATTAAATTGTCTGATTCTACAGTTGAGTGAGGGTTTTGTGTGTCCATACTTGATCAGAAGTGATAGTTTTGTTTTTATCATAGCATTTTCGAGTTGGAGCGAGGTACGGAGATTATCGAGGGTAATTAACCACAGAGACACAGAGGACACGAAGGTTATTTGCCGATGTGATAATTTATAATCATAATAAATTGTTCGCTTGTTCCAAGGCAGAAAATGATTGCATACAGCCCAAAAAATAGTTAAAATAGAAGGATACTTTTGAAAAAAAACCAAACTAGGGTATATTCTCATGCAATCTTCCGCCAAAAATCCCGAACAGACTGATGAAACTCAACACCCCGACATTGATAAAAAAATCATGCACCACGTCGTCCTATTTGGCAGGTAATTGTTGAAATAGGGGAAGAAATTCCTGATGAAGAATGGAAAAAAGTTCCTCCTGATACTTCAATAAATTATAAACAATATCTCTATGGAATTAACGAGAATGCTCCATGAGATTACTTTTCGATAAACCTGTTCTCTGACTAACCAAGAATTATATAATAAACACTGTGTTAGCATAACAAGTGAAGTCAGGTTGTGACTCTAGACAAGAAAACGGTTTTTTTGAAAAAACCCGTTTTCTGAAATCAATAGTTTGAAAAAAACCGTTTTCTGAAATCGTAAAACTGACAGCCATGATTTTATCTAATCCAGACATATCATCCACACCCCTCGATGTATTTATTTCTTACTCTCATAAAGACGAGAAACTGCGGGAAACTTTAGGACTTCACCTCGCGTCATTACAAAGACAGGGAGTGATTAAATCATGGCACGATCGCAAAATTAGTGCTGGAACAGAGTGGAAACAAGCCATTGATGAAAATCTCAATTCAGCCGAGATTATTCTGTTGTTGATTAGTGAAAACTTTATCGCTTCTGACTACTGTTATGATCTTGAAATGGAACGGGCGATTGCACGGCATGATGCGGGGGAGGCGCGGGTGATTCCGATTATTTTGAAGCCGGTGGATTGGAGTGGTGCGCCTTTTGGTAAGTTGCAAGCTTTGCCAAAAAATGCCAAGCCTGTGACGACTTGGAGTAATCGGGGTGAGGCGTTTTTAAATATTGCTAAGGGGATTCGCCACGCGGCAATGGAAATGGCGACAGTGTTAACTGACAAACAGCCCACTGTCTTGCCAGAGCCGCAACAATCCGCAAAAGCCACTGAGATGCCAACGCAATCGGAACCCCTCAAGCCAACAGTTACTCCAGACAAGATACAACAGGAAATTAGCTTGGAATCTCCAGAAGGACAAGTTAGCATTGACTCTCGCTTTTATATTACTTCCCCTTACGAAGAACGGTGCTATGAGGAAATTCAAAAGCCTGGCTCCCTGATTCGGATTAAATCGCCCCACAATATGGGCAAATCGTCCCTGATGGCGAAGGTACTTGCCCAAGCATCTCAACTAGGCTATCGTGCGGTAACGATCGATCTGGAACAGACCAATCAAAAGTTCTTTGACGATCTCGACAAGTTCATGCAGTGGTTTTGTGCGTCGGTGGGTAAACCACTAGGAGTAAGGGTCAAGATTGAAGAGTATTGGGATGATATTTTTGGAGCGAACGATAACAGTACGGATTATTTTGAGAAGTATTTATTAGAGGGGGACGATCGCCCGTTAGTGTTGGCGATCGATAACTTTGATCGCATCTTTAAATACGCAGATATCGAGACGGATTTATGCGGATTATTGCGCGGCTGGCATGAAAGTTCCAAGATTAAAAAACTGTGGCAGAAATTGCGGCTGATCATCGTCCATTCTCAAGAGTCCTATGCCCAACGGGATATCAATCAATCGCCTTTTAATGTGGGGTTGCCCATCGAATTGGGAGAGTTTACGCCTGAACAGGTACAGGAGTTGGTAGCACGGCACGGATTAACTTGGACAGAGGGGGAACTCGAACAATTTATGGGGTTAATTGGAGGGCATCCCTACATGGTGCGCTCGGCACTCTATCACATTGCAGCGGGGGATCTTTCTTTGGCGGAATTTTTGCGGACGGCTCCCACAGAAGCGGGAATTTACAGCGATTATCTGCGGGGACATTTGAAGACTTTGGAAGATTATCCTGAACTGGGGGCAGCCATGAAATTGGTTATTACTTCTGAAGCGCCGGTACGTTTGCGGTCTGAGGAGTCGTTTAAACTGGACAGTATGGGATTAGTGGTGCGGGTTGATAATAATGTGAAACCTCGCTGCGATCTTTATCGTCAGTATTTTTGCGATCGCTTGGGAGGAAATTAAATAAAAACACTTTATTGTAAACTAGATTTGGCGATTAGAGATGTGATTTATAATTCATTTTTTGAAGAGCCAATCGGACAAATTTTAATCGAAGATGAAAATCTCAAGTTTATTGTTTTTGATGCTGAAAAGGAGGTCATTTCGCAATGGAAAAATTAGATCAGTATCGTCATATTATTAAATCGGTTTTGATTCCTTATACTGAAATCCCTTATTCTCACGGCGAATTGATTTGTAAGCCGATTTTTGATGAAGTTCGAGATAGCTATCTTTTGATGACGCTCGGATGGGATCGCAAAACTCGCGTGCATGGCTGTTTAATTCATTTGGATATTATCAACGAGAAAATCTGGGTACAACGAGATGAAACCGAAGACGGAGTAACCCATGAGCTAGTGGCAGCGGGTGTTCCCCAGCAGGATATTGTCCTCGCTTTTCATCCGGCGGATGTACGCGGTTACACGGGCTACGCGATCGCCTAACCTCTTAGAAAACGGGTTTCTTAAAGAAATCCGTTTTCTGGGACATATTTTTAGCAATTTGGTATCAGATGACAAACCCAACTTCCTCGACTCCTTTTAGCTATCAAGTAGGCGGGAGCTTACCTGCCGAATATCGTGGGTATGTAGAGCGACAGGCCGATCGCGAATTGTACGATCGCCTGAAATCAGGAGAATATTGTTTTGTCTTTAACTCGCGGCAGATGGGCAAGTCTAGTTTGCGGGTGCGGGTGATGCAGAAGTTAGCGGCAGAGGGGGTGGCTTGTGCGGTCATTGACCCGCAAACCCGGGGAACCAGTTTGAGCGAGGATCAGTGGTATGCCGGAACCATAAAACGCTTGATCGATGATTTGCATTTACAAGAGAAAATCGATTTTTCGAGTTGGTGGAAGGATCTGGCGGCTCAGTCGATTTCGGCGGTCGAACGCTTTACTTATTTTATCGATCGCGTATTGCTGGCAGAACTCTCGCAAGATGTCGTCATTTTTGTCGAAGAAATTGATAACCTGCTCAGTCTCAAGTTTGATACCGATGGTTTTTTCATTCTGATTCGCTCTTTCTTTGAGCGGCGGGCGGAAGATCTGCGTTATCGGCGGCTGACTTTTGCGTTTTTAGGGGTGGCAACACCTTCCGATCTGATTGTCAGTAAGCATAGTTTGGCGTTTAATATCGGTCGGGCGGTGGAGATGAGTGGCTTTCAACTCCAGGAAGCTCAACCGTTGATGCAGGGTTTGGTGGGCAAGGTGGACGATCCGCAGGCGGTGCTGCAAGCGGTGTTGTATTGGACGGGGGGACAGCCGTTTTTGACGCAGCGGGTCTTGAATTTGGTAGTGCAGGAGGCAGATTTGCGCCTATCGCCCCCAGATTTGGTGGCGCAGGTGGTGACGAGCCAGCTTATCGATAATTGGGAGGCGCAGGACGTGCCGCCGCATTTGAAAACGATACGAGACAGGATTTTACGCAGTGACGAACGGCTGCGGGGGCGACTGCTAGGGATTTATCAGCAAGTTTTGGATGCTGAACCCCCCCCTCTCCCCATCCCCCCCCTCTCCCCATCCCCGCCTCTCAAGGAAGGGGGGATCATTGCCGATGAGAGCTACGAGCAAATACAACTGCGGCTGACGGGTTTGGTGGTGAAGCGAGAGGGCAGGTTGAAAGTCTATAACCCCATCTACGCGCAGGTGTTTAATGGGCAGTGGGTGGCTCGCGCTTTGGCGGATTTGCGTCCGGGGTTTTATGGGGAGGCGTTTAAGGCTTGGCAGGAGGCACAAGAGGAGCAGAAAGAGTCGTTTTTGTTGCGGGGACAGGCGTTAAGAGATGCGGAGACTTGGGCAAAAGGAAAGCGTTTGAGTAAAGAAGATGAACGCTTTTTAGATGATAGCCAGGATGTCGAAAAACTGGATATGGAAAGGCGGTTGGCGGCGGAAACGGAAGCGAATCAGATTTTGACGGCGGCGAGGGAACAGGCGGAAACAGAATTAGAAACAGCGAACCAAGCATTATTAGAAACAAGGGAGGAATCCGACAAAATCATCAAAAAAGCCAATCGACGGAATAAGCTTAGTTTGTTGGGGGCATTGGGAGCTATTGCCATTGCTGCTATTGCCGTTCCTATTTCGATAAAGGCGGTAGATGATTTGAAAATAGCATGGCAGGATGTACAAGAAGCGGAGGGAGAAAAAAAACAACTTGAACAAGATAAAGACCAACTTAATAAGGATAAAATCAGTCTCAATCGCAGTTTAGAGCAAACTAAAACTAACAAAAAGCAGGCAGACATAAACGCACAAAAAGCAAAACAGTTACAGCTAGAAGCAGAACAGAAATTGAAACAAGTTAATCAAAATTTAGTTGCAGAAAAGAAGCACCTAAAGCAAGTTACTGAAATAGCTCAAGTCACTATCAAAGCAAAAGAACAACAGGTTCAAGAAGTTGAGAAACAATTTACAGAAGCGACCAAAAACACACAAGATGCCCGAAACGAGTCCAAAATAGCAAGGGAAGAGAAACAGCAAGCACAGACTCAACTATTAGAAGCACAGACTCAACTATCAGAAGCACAGACTCAACTCAATTCAGTGCTTGCTTCACTTAATGGAGTCAGAAATCAAGTCGGAGTAAGTGAAGCTGAACCTCTTTTACAACAGTCTTTAGCTATCAGGAAACAACAGTTAGGAGACAACCATCCTGATGTCGCTCAAAGTCTCAACAACCTAGCAGAACTTTACCTATCACAAGGAAGATACAGTGAAGCTG
>NZ_JADBUB010000136.1:0-3890 GCF_020245865.1 Microcystis sp. M169S2 | reverse complement strand
ACGGTCATCTTCAAAAATAATAATTGTTCCTGTAGGAAGACGTTCTCCTTGTAACTGCCCTCGATTCCACATTCTCCAAGCAGTGTCATAACTGATCCCTTTTTTCTTAGCATAATCTGATAGTTTCATGTGAACTGCAATGTAAACTTGCACTAACCATATTAGCAGTTGTTTGCAGTCATTTGCATATACTTTTTACAAAACTTTACAATACCTGACTGGGGTACGCTCAAGAGATGGCGATCGCCTCTGTTGTCGGTATCAAAATATTCTCGGAAATCGGCTTGGCATCGGGTAAGTAGTCCATAAAAAGCCTCATCTGATTCATTTGTACGGGACCAAAAATAGTGGCAAAAGAAACATCGGCTGCATCTCGTCCTGTGCCAACGCGAATTAGCCCGCTCTGAGGCACAAGGCGGGTAGGATCGAAAAGATACCAGCGACCCCCTAGATAAGCCTCAAACCAGGCATGAAAATCGGGGGGATTTAAACCATAGGCGTAGCCGGAAACAAAGCGTGCTGGAATATTCAAGGCCCGACAAAAAGCAATACCTAAATGGGCAAAATCACGGCAAACGCCTACCCGTTCTATCGCTGTATCGCAAGCAGAAGTTAAAGAATCACTGCTACCAGAGAGATACAAAACATTGTCATAAATCCAGTTACAGATAGCTGTCACCCTAGAATAACCAGGGACTAAATGGCCAAATTCAGCCGCGACAAAGCGCAATAACCGATCTGACTGACAGTAACGACTCGGATAAAGATAGTACAAGATATCGAGGGGTAAATCGGCTGGCTTTACTTCAAAAATCGTACTGGGGTCTGAATAATAAGGAGATAAGCCAACGGTTGCTCGATAGGAAATTTGCAAATTGCCAGGAGGGGCATTGAGTCGAAAGTATCGGTTTCCACTGACAGAAGTGATATATTCCTCAATCGACCGTTGAGAGTTAGAATGGAGGTCTTCCTGAACAATAATCTGATGGTTGTTGCTGACAATAGCAACATTAAGAATTAGAGTGCTTGCTTGCTCAATGCTGTAGGTTAATTCACAGCCAAGCTCATACTTTAGCATATAGTTTTTCCCTGTCCTTTCAATACGAGCAGATGCTGGAGCCGAAGCCGATTGTAACGCTGCACCCACAAACAAGGCAGGTTGAAAGCTGTTCCCACGGCGAGGTTTACCAGCACACCCCAGCCAGGAGTCCAGAGCATCGTCACTAACCAAAACAGCCAGATGGCGATGTGAACGTATTCCGCGCGACGGGTTTCAGCCAAAAAACGGGACATTACGGCACAGTCCCCACCGCCAACGGATGTTTTGCGAAAACCTCCTGGGAAGAAATCCCCTGCTTCTGGCAACCGATCCTTCCATCGCTTGATCCGCAGTACCCGATTGTACCATTGTCTATCTTCCCCCCAGATTCGTGGCCGGGTCAGGCAGGTGTCCGTTTCTAGGAATTTCAGGGGAAGTCGATGACCGACAAAACCGATCAAAAGTGACCAGGCTGTCCAACCGACCACACACAGCCCGACGATTACCCCATCCGGTAACTGTAGTATAGATAATCTCATTCATTCACCTTGCCATCGGGTACTTATCCTTCGTCCTTTCCATTCGATTTGACCACGTTCGAGATTCAGAATTGCCAGCAGGAACACTGCAATGAAGAAGGCAACCGGAATGGGGAAGAAAAAGACGATTGCTCCGAATGAACCCACTGGCCATACAATTATGGCTAACTGTATGGCGAAGGCAAGATAAAGCAGTACGTTATATAGTAAGGATGAATTCCCGACAATCGGCCAGCCAAATAGGGATGCGGGCAGACACCAAGCCGCCCAGAACAACCCTGAAAGCCAGAACACAACCGCCAGCATCCGCAGCCAAGAGACTTCCCCTGCTGCCGTTGCAAAGTTTTTGTCGAAACCAACAACCAGGTCTCGCAGCCCGCCGGGGTACATCCGATAGTCCAGTTGGCCATGACCAATGTATGCACTCACTGGCAGTCCCGCACTCTCATAAATATGAGCCATGAACCAGTCTTCTACAACATATCCTGCCACAGCGTCGTGGCCGCCGACCCGCTCATAGTCATCCTTGCTGGTAGCCATAGCCGGTCCAAAAGCCACACCACCTCTTGCTCCCAGTTTGACGGCCATCAAGCCGACGAGATTGAACAGAACCGCTAACAGTTCGTAGGGGCGTTCAGTGCGGTGATAGGGCTGAACTGAGACCAGACCACCTAAGTGTTGAACAGTTGCCACCAGCCTGCGGAGCAGCTCCTCCCCTGGCTCAGTGTCGGCATCGAGAAAGACGAGAATATCGCCAGATGAGGCTGCATATCCGGTTTTGAGTGCCCAGTTTTTCCCTGTCCAACCTGTGGGCAAAGGGCTAGTCTTCACTACTTTCACCCCGGCCTGTTCGGCGATCTGTGGGGTAGCATCGGCGGACTGGTCATCGATGACAATGATTTCGTAGGGCTTGAATGTTTGCTGCCTTAAGGCTGTTAGCAAATTAGGGAGGGTACTCTCTTCATTCCTCGCCGGAATCAAGACCGAGACTTTAGGCGAACCGACGACTGAAAGGTCTGGAAGTCGCGGCAACCGCCACATCAATCCCCAGCCTATTAGCCAACGCACCACCAGTGTGATGGACATCAGATCCATAATGATTCAACCTTTCCTTCCGTCTAGAACATCACTCACCTACCGATACGAATTCCCTTGAGAAAACTCAGCAATCCGAACACCTTAAGAATCCACAAAACGAGGGCGATGACAACCACAATGTTCAGGATTTGCTTGATCTTGCTGTCCATCGGAATGTAGTTGTTCACGAGCCACAATAGAACCCCAACCACGATGATAACTACCATAAACTGGACCAGATCCATGACTGACCTCCTTTCTCTGATCTAATGAGTTTCGTCAAGCATTTTATTCTCTTCATTATTATTATATATGCTCGTTTATATATGCTCGTTAGGTGGCCAGGGCAATCGCACACAATTCTTGAAGATACGCAATAAATCTACAAGATATCCTCATGGAATAGCAATTAGGAGATAAATATTAAATTTTTCAAGTTAGTATACAGAATATCAACTATCTGTTTACAGGTTCGCACAAAACAATGTTAACGGACAAATGTTCATCACCAACAGCCCTGATTGAAAAACACTTTGGCACTCTAAAAGACCCTGGAGCGTTACACAACATTGAGCATTTGTGATAGATATTATTGTGATTAATATCTGTGCAACCATTTG
Organism: Microcystis sp. M169S2; assembly: GCF_020245865.1. Classification (NCBI taxonomy): domain Bacteria; kingdom Bacillati; phylum Cyanobacteriota; class Cyanophyceae; order Chroococcales; family Microcystaceae; genus Microcystis; species Microcystis sp. M169S2. The sequence continues at coordinate 615 of NZ_JADBUB010000136.1, read as the reverse complement.
TGGGGCGAACAACTGGGAAGCAGTTGCTGCCTATGGTATAACCAAATATGAATGGCTAAAAACTTTTCTAGCTCTGCCTAATGGGATTCCCTCTCATGATACATTTATCCGATTATTTGTCCGTTTAAAATCAGAAGAACTCCAGTCATGCTTTATTAGTTGGATGCAAGCAGTTCATCAGGTGACCAATGGAGAACTCTTAAATGTGGACGGGAAAACCTTACGAGGGGCAAAAGAAGGAGGAAATAACCGCAGTTTAATTCCTATGGTAAGTGTCTGGTCAGCCACTAATCATTTGGTACTTGGTCAACGAAAAGTCGCTGAAAAATCCAATGAGATTACTGCTATTCCTGAATTATTGAAGATTTGAGAAATTCGAGGTTGTTTAGTAAGTATTGATGCCATGGGATGTCAAACTGAAATTGCCTCTACAATTATTGAGCAAGGCGCTGATTATGTATTAGCATTGTGAAACGCTGGCTCTTCTGGTTTTCGTGTGTTAATTTTTGTTATGAATTAAAGCAAGCAAACAGCTTAAGTCGAAGATGTTGAAAATTGGTAAATCCATAACTCATTCTTTTAATAAGCTTTATTTTGGTATTCATTCCCTCAATT
>NZ_JADBUB010000135.1:0-21783 GCF_020245865.1 Microcystis sp. M169S2 | reverse complement strand
GCTAACGAAAGAATTAGGGATAGGAGCGAGCTTACTAGGAATTATTATTAATAAGTGAGAGATGGTGCCGCGAACTTTTTCGAGCTAAAACCATGAAAAGCTTATGCTATATGGATTTCAGCCTTCTTGTCCCCCTGTCAGGGATTAATACTAAATCCGTTGAGTAACGCACAGAAAACGGGTTTCTCGGAGAAACCCGTTTTCTACTCATGCACTCATGCAAAAAGGGGAATAAATAATCAATTTTTAATAACTGGATTTAGTATAACAGGAAAAAACCCCATCTTTCTTCAAGATAGGGTCAGGTAAAAATCAAATCAATCTAAACAGTAACAGGTTCTCGATCGAGGGGTTTAACGCGCTCGAGCAGTGCTTGCAATTGTTCCCCTTCAATCACCTCTTTACTGAGGATTTCTTGGGCAATTTCTTCGAGCAAATCGCGATTTTGAGCCAGGATATCCAAGGCCTGCTGATGACCATTTTCGACAATCTCTTTCACTTCATTATCGATCGCTTTGGCCGTATCATCGCTCACCAAGCGCCGAGGATTCATCATACCATCTCCCAGAAAACTATTCTGTTGACCTTTTTCGTAGGCTAGAGGACCGAGAGTCTTACTCATACCATAGGTCGTCACCATGCGTTCGGCCAAATCCGTCGCCCGCTGTAGGTCATTAGCGGCCCCAGTAGTAATACTACCAAAGACAATTTCTTCGGCGGCCCGACCACCTAAAAGAGTAGCAATTTGGTCGCGTAATTCCGTATCATCCATAAGGAAACGGTCTTCCGTGGGCATTTGCAGGGTATAACCGAGGGCTGCCATACCGCGAGGCACGATCGAAATCTTAGCAACTTTACCCCCTCCCGGCATAACTGCACCGACGAGAGCGTGACCAACTTCGTGATAAGCGACGATTTTCTTCTCTTTTTCCGAGAGAACCCGGCTTTTCTTCTCTAAACCCGCCACTACCCGCTCGATTGCCTCATTAAAGTCCTCTTGGGCGACGGTGCTGCGTTGATTGCGGGCTGCCAATAAAGCGGCCTCATTGACTAGATTAGCTAAGTCAGCACCAGCAAAACCGGGGGTACGGGTAGCAATCTGTTTTAAATCCGCATCCGAGCCTAATTTTACCTTACCTGCGTAGATTTCGAGGATTTTTAAGCGACCGGCCAGATCGGGGCGATCAACTAACACTTGGCGATCAAAACGGCCGGGGCGTAAAAGGGCGGGATCAAGAGTTTCGGGGCGGTTAGTGGCGGCCAGCACGATCACCGTCGCATCACCGGCGTTAAAACCGTCCATTTCCGTCAATAATTGGTTTAAAGTCTGTTCCCGTTCATCGTTACCCCCCATAAAATTACCGTTAGCGCGAGATTTACCAATCGCGTCTAATTCATCGATAAAAATAATACAGGGGGCTTTTTTCTTGGCCTGTTCAAACAGATCTCGCACTCGGGCTGCCCCTGCACCGACAAAGAGTTCCACGAATTCCGAACCCGAGATACTAAAGAAAGAAACTCCCGCTTCTCCCGCTACTGCTTTCGCCAGCAGGGTTTTTCCTGTCCCCGGCGGACCGACTAGGAGGACACCCTTGGGAATCCGCGCCCCGATTTGAATGTAACGTTGGGGATATTTGAGAAATTCGACGATTTCGGCCAATTCGGTTTTCGCTTCTTCCACACCGGCCACATCTTTAAAAGTGGTTTTGGTGGTGTCTCCTTCCACATAAACTTTAGCGCGACTTTTGGTAATCGATAAAGCCCCGGCCGGACCACCGCCACCGCTGCGGGCGAGGAAAAATTGCCAAATACCGACAAAAATCAGGGGAGGAATCACCCAACTAAGGACACTACCAATCCAGCCATTTTTTGGCGGTGGCGCGGCGGCGAATTCTACGCCCTTAGCTTCCAGACGTTTGGGCAATTCTAGGTCAAAAATCGGTGTAGTGCTGAAAATTCGTCCGTAGTTGCCCTCTTGGTCGTTTTTAAGCTGATAACGAATCTCATTCTGTCCTACGGATACCCTAGCGACGTTGCCATCTTCCACTTGGTCGATAAAAAGACTATAGGGAACTTTGGGGACGCTAGGGCCAAATAATTGCGGAAAAAGGAGGTTAACAATCAGAAATAAGCCGCCCACGGCTAATAAAACATTACCGATCAGGCGGGATTGTGAAGGAGGTTTGCTTTTTATACTCATTGCTGGGCCTGATTCATTAAAATTAGTCTCTATACTTCCCCCATTGTAGGCTGTTGACTGCTCAAGTTCAGATTGAATCAGGCGGGGGGATTACCGTCGTCTTCGGGCGGTTTTTGCCCTAGTAAAGCCTCTAGACGGGTTTGGGCAAGCTCAAAATCCGGCGCAATCCCTAAAGCTTTTTGGTAACAGGCGATCGCTGCTTGGGTTTCGCCCAAATTTTCTAGGGTACTGCCGCGATTGTACCAAGCTTGATAAAAATTATCGTCCGCTTCTAGCACCTGTTGCCAACATTCTAAAGCTTCTTGCCAACGTTGCAGTCCGTATAGGGCGCTGCCTCTAGCGTTAATGACTTGGTGATCGTTGGGGGTGATTTCTAGGGCGCGATCATAACTATTTAACGCCTCTTCGTAGTTACCGATCATGGCTAAGGCACCACCACGATTATGCCAGGCCGAGGCTAATTGGGGATCGATCGTCAAGGCCTGTTCCCAATCAGCGATCGCATTTGACCAATTGCCTAAATTTGCCTGTTCTAAGCCCTGATTAAACCAATCTGCGGCAGTTTCAGGGTTTTTACCCTCCTGGGGGGAAAATTGAGCGATCAGACTATTAATAATGCTTTCTGCGTCCTTATTTTCGATGCCTAATTGTTCGGCCATTTGGCCCGCTAGGGTAGGATCGTTGTGCAGACGGTTAAATAATTCATCGAGGGTGAGGGTTTCTAATTGGGGATTTTCCGAGTCAGCACCGTTAAAATCGCTAGTTTCACCCGAATATAAGAGATTTTCTGGGGGTTGCGGCAGGGAATAACTGCCAAGGTCCTCATCGTCGCCGGCGTATTCCCAGATTAAAGTGGCAGTTTCTTTGGTGTAGAGTTGATAACCGATCTCGTAGGAAGCTTCACCAATACGTTCAATACCGGGGAAAGCGCGGGCTAATTCTCCTAAACGGATCATTCTGCTGGCGAGAAGTTGGTTAAGGGAAGCGGAGGATTGCAGACGGGTCCCAAAGCGCTCTAACCATTCTACCCAATCTTTTTGCCGACCTCGATCGCCCAGTTTCTCAAAAAATCTCAGAATTCTGCCTTCGTGCCAACCGTGGGACACTCCATCGAGTAACTGCATATAGAGAAACTCGTAATCTGTATCGGTTAGGGGAACAGATTCGATCGCTTGTACTTTCCCCTTTCCCCCTTGTCCCCCCAAAAGTCGGGTAAAAAAGTTTTCGATCGCGCGCCAAAGTTTTCTTAAAAGTCCCTGCATTCTAATCTCGACACTGGTTTTATTAATCTTGCAAGCGTAACCCAATTAGTCTAGCAGTTATCAGTTATCGGGGATTGACTCTCCCCCGCTAACCGCTCGCGCGGTGTAGCGGGGGATTCTCGGTTCTTAGGCTTTTAACTAGATCGACCGAGTTTAACCCAGTCGATCCCCGTCAAATCGCCTCCGCGAGCGTTTTCTAACACGGTCAGTCCGACCGCGTTTTTTCCTCGGTTCTCAATTACCTTCGCTGATGCCGTATCTCTCGGTTCAATGTGGCCGCAAGAATCACACCGGTGAACTCTTTCCGATAACGCTTTTTTACCAGTAATTGCGCCACAATTCGGACACTCTTGCGAGGTTCCGTTTTTATCAACCTTAAGATAATATTTTCCCCGTTTCCAAGCGACAAACGGTAATATCTCGTTAATAAAACTACCGATACCTGAATCCAGAGATTGTTTTCTAACGATCCCTCTAGACCAGGAAACGAAGTTAATATCTTCAACAAAGATATTATCAGCGAGATCGCAAAGGTAATGAGCTAACTTAAAATGCCAATCTCTACGAGTATTAGACACTTTTTCGTGTAATCTCGCTATCTTATCTTGGAGTTTCAACCAATTGTTCGAGCCTTTGACTTGATGTTTCAAGCGTCTTTGTAGCAATTTAAGCTGACTCTGTACTTTCAACAAAAATCGAGGGGCTTTGATTAAATCTCCCCGTGAAGTAGCGACAAAACTCTCAATTCCCGCGTCAATTCCTAAACAGGTCTTCCCTACTGTCATATCGGGAACTAATTCCGTAGATTGGAAAGAAACCAAAACGTAAAATCCCGACGCTTTTTGGATAATTCGAGCTTGTTTAGGCTCAAACCCAGACGGGTACTCCCTAGATTTCCTAATCCGAATTTTTCCCAATTGTGGAAAATTTAAGTATTCGTCACCTAGAAAATTTTTCGAGAGCGCGGGGAAAACAAAACTTCGCATCTTTTTCTTAAATCTAGGAAAGCCGAAGCCTTTCGATTTTATATGGTCAAACGCTTTATCTACAGTTTTTAAAACTTGCTGTAAGACTTGAGCGTTAACCGTCTTTAATATCGGGTAAACTTTTTTAGCTTCCGTTAGATTTTTAGCTTGAACGAAGTAATTTGGATAGGGTTGATCCGCAGGAATTATGTACTCAGAAACTAGCGAACAGCGATCCGCAAGACACTTTCGAGAGTTTAACCAATCTTTCCGTTCCGAGAGCGCGTAATTATAAACGCTCTTACAAACATCAAGAATGTGGACAATCTCTCGTTCCTGTTTCTTGTTTACCTTTAGTTTGTACTGGTAGGTAAGCGTTATCACTGTCGTTAGTTTCGTGATGTGATGTATAGTTAAATTGTAACACTTACTGCCTAGTATATCAACTAATTACAATCATGGACCAAACTAATCGCTAACCTTAAAACAGTTAGTAGTCGCTTAATTAGACAAGAATTTCCGGATTTGGCGGCAAAGTATTTCGACAACAAACCCTATTTTTGGGCGGGAGCTTATTTCGTGGCTAGTTGTGGCGACGTTACTGTCGAACAACTAAAAAAATACGTCGAGAACCAAAACTCCCCAAAAGTGGAAAGGCTACTGCGTTAGTTTCATTCTGGTCGCGATTCATCTCCCGTTAACCGCTACGCAGTTTAACGGGAGTCCTCTCGCGACCTTGAGATAGGGGTGAGGGGTGGGGCAGATTTTTCAGGGATCGGTAAACAGTAATCAGTGAAAATACTCCTCACCTAATACCGCTTACCGATCACCGATAACTTAATTATTGGCCATTACCCAATTAACTAGAGTGCGGACGGGAAAACCGGTGGCCCCAGAATTATTAACGCCATTTTCCTTATCGGACCAGACCGGACCTGCGATATCTAGGTGGAGCCAGGGAGTATTATTAATGAATTGCTTCAAAAATAAAGCGGCTGTAATGGAACCGCCGGGGCGCGGGCCAGTGTTTTTCATATCGGCAATTGGAGACTTCAGCCCCTCGAAATATTTTTCTTCTAGGGGCATCGGCCAGAATTTTTCGCCGGCTAATTTAGCGGCCTCTTGGATTTGAGCTGCGAGACTCTCATCGCTACTCCATAAACCGGCGATATCGTCCCCCAAAGCGACGACACAGGCCCCGGTTAAAGTGGCTAGATCCACAATCGCATCCACCTCTAATTTTTCCGCAAAAACCAAGCCATCGGCCAGAGTTAATCGTCCCTCGGCATCGGTGTTATTGACTTCAATAGTTTTGCCGTTAGAAGCGGTTAAAATGTCCCCGGGGTGCATAGCGCGACCACTAATCATATTTTCCGTAGCCGGACAGATAAAGTGTACTTCCACTTCTGGCCGTAATTGGGCGATCGCCTTGGCTGCGCCTAGGGTGGCGGCACCACCTCCCATATCCGTTTTCATGGTTTCGATGCCACTACCGGCCCCTTTTATATTCAAACCGCCGGAATCAAAGGTTAGACTTTTACCGACGATTGCTAGTTTACGTTTCGGGTTTCCTTGGGGTTTATAGATTAAATGAAGGAATTTTGGGGGAATATCCGAGGCTTTGGCCACTCCTAGGAAGGCTCCCATACCCAAGCTTTCGCATTCTTCTTGTTCCAGAATTTTGAGACTTAATCCGTATTCGGCGGCAATTTGCTCGGCGGTTTCTGCCATGGTTAAGGGGGTAACGGTGTTAGCGGGAGCATTGACTAATTCTCTGGCCAGAATCACCCCAGAACAGATCTGCTCGGCTTTGGCGATCGCCGATGCTTGCTCTCCTAAACCCAATAACTCGACGGTTTCTAATTTGGCTCCTTTTTCCTCTTTAGTGGACTTGAAGCGGGTATCCTGATGATTGGCCAGTAGTAGCCCTTCTGCGATTGCTCCGGCGGTGGCGGACTGATCGCCAACTACCGGTAAACTGATGGCCAGAGCTTGGCTTTTTTGTTGTTTGGCCAGACGAGCGATGGCAGCAGCCGCTAGACGCAGGGTTTGCAGGTCGAAATCGGCAGTTTTTCCCAATCCCACCAGGATTAATTTGCGAATCGGACCACCACCTAGACGAGTCGCCGCACTGCTGCCTAATTTTCCCTCGAATTCCGTCTCGGAGATGAGATCCCCTAGGTTTCCCCCCAGTTTATCGTTTAATTCTGCCAATTCTCCTGCAATCTCTATGGCTCCTTCTGATAAACCTAGGGCTAAAGTATCTCCTGTCCAAGTAAGGAGCGAGGTGTCAGTCGATCGAATATCCATTCTTTATCTCGATAATTCTTTGCAAATTGCTTCTATTAATCACTATACTGTAAGCTCTATCAGTTATAAAAACGGACTCCTGCCCCCTGCCGACCGCCTTTGTTAATCAGGCTCTTCGGGACTTGCTATGGTTCGATAGGGGGGCATAAATCGACTAAATCTTTATCTGGCAAGGGATTTAATTGATTAGTTCGCTTCAGAGCGCAAACAATTGACAAAAATTGCGGTAATGTCTGTCTCTATAAGGGTTTCATTCCTTATAACCCCCGTTCATTGCATAACACAAACCGAAGAACCGAAATTACAGAGCCAGACTTATCGGAATTAAAAAGACTAGGAATTGATGAAATCGCTCTAGCCAAAGGACAAAAAAATTACTGTAGCGATCATCCCTAATTCCCTCTGGATTGCTATTGTCATCGCCAGTTTTTCCATCTCTGGATTCCCCTTATTATCTGGTTTTGGGGTGAAAGCGTTAACGATGAAAAATTTATTACCTTGGCAAGAGGTAGCCATCAATTTAGCAGCCGTAGGTACAGCGATCGCCACTGCTAAATTTATCTTTTTACCCCACGCAAAAGTTTCCACTGGGAGAAAGTTAACCTTGAGTGGTTGGTTAGGAATAATAATATTGTTAACTGCCTTATTTATAGCCAATGCTGTCTATTTCGATGCCTACAATCTGGGAAATATCAGCAAAGCTTTAGGGATTATTGCTATCGGTTGGGGGTTGTATCTAGGGATATTTAAAAAGCTGTCCTTACAATTATCAACAGCTTGGGAACAATTTGATAATCTCGTCGGTATGATGGCTGTTATATTAATGCTGTTGTTCCTTTCAATTCTAGCCCAATTAGCTCCCTCATTCCTAGCTTTTAGCTAATAGTAACTATAGATCTTCACCAATTCACCGATGATTCAAGGAAGAAGCGGCAAAGCCTGAGAATTTTTTGATCAATTGGGACTCGATCGAGGATAATTAGAAAAAGTATTTTGACTCATAACCAAATCTAATCAAGAAGCCCAGTGACGATTCCCCTGCTAGAGTTGTTTGTATTCGCCACCGTTTTGTGCGGATTTTTAGGAACATTCCTGAAAAAAAACTTAATCATGAAGATTATCGCCATGGATGTCATGAGTACGGGCGTTATCGCCTACTATGTGGTGATTTCTTCCCGTGACGGTTTATTTACTCCCATCCTCGGTACAGTTAAACAGCAAAATTACGCCGATCCTGTACCCCAAGCAGTGATTTTAACAGCGATCGTCATCGGTTTTTCCATTCAGGCGTTAATGCTGGTGGGAGTGATGAAATTAGCCAAAGATAACCCCACCCTCGACAGCAGCGAGATAGAAAAAAATAACACACCATGAATACTTTAACGATCGCTTGGATAAGTTTACCCTTTTTGATCGGCTTTATCATCTATTTATTGCCGCGATTAGACAAATATCTGGCTCTAGCAGCCACTATTATCTCTCTCGCCTATTCTCTCCTTTTATTTAGCCAATCCTCCCCCATAACCCTCAACCTACTGGATAATTATGGCGTGAAACTGGTAGCCGATCAGTTAAGTGCCTATTTTATCCTCACCAATGCCCTGGTGACCATGGCGGTGATCCTTTATAACTGGGAAAGTAGCAAAACCGCCTTTTTTTACGCTCAAGCTATCATTCTCCACGGCAGCATTAATTCTGTCTTCGTCTGTGAGGATTTTATTAGCGTTTACGTTGCCTTAGAAGTAATTAGTATTGCCGCTTTTCTGGTGATTGCCTATCCTCGCAGCGATCGCTCTCTCTGGGTTGCCCTGCGTTATCTGTTTATCAGCAATGTGGCGATGTTATTTTACCTCATTGGCGCAGTTTTAGTCTATAAAGCCAGTAATTCCTTTGCTTTTGCTGGTTTAAAGGACGCACCTCCCGAAGCCTTGGCTTTAATCTTCATGGGATTATTAGTCAAAGGGGGAATCTTTGTCTCGGGATTATGGCTACCGATGACACACTCGGAATCGGAAACCTCTGTCTCGGCGCTGATGTCAGGGGTGGTGGTAAAAGCGGGCATTTTTCCCCTCCTGCGCTGTGCTTTAATCCTAGAGGATTTGGATGGACTAATTCGGCTTTTCGGGGTGCTAACGGCGATTTTTGGTGTACCCTATATGATTTTTGAAAAGGATAGCAAGCGGATGTTAGCCTTTAGCACGATCGTGCAGCTGGGTTTTATTTTAGCCGCCCCGGTAGTCAGTGGTTTTTATACCCTTACCCACGGTTTAGTTAAATCTTCCCTATTTCTATTAGCGGGAGTTTTACCCAGTCGCAATTTTAAAGAATTACAGCAACAATCGATCCCTAATTCCCTCTGGATTGCTATTGTTATCGCCAGTTTTTCCATCTCTGGATTCCCCTTATTATCTGGTTTTGGGGCAAAAGCGTTAACGATGAAAAATTTAGTCCCCTGGCAAGAGATTATGATCAATCTTGTGGCGGTGGGGACGGCGATTTCCTTTGCTAAATTTATCTTTTTACCCCACGCGGGTGGCGAAAGTAAACAGAAGTTAACTATCGGTTTCTGGACAGCAATAATTCTGCTCCTTGCCGCCCTATTTTTATCCAATGCCGTCTATGTTGAAGCTTATAATATCCCCAATATTATCAAAGCTTTAGCTGTCATTGGTGCGGGGTGGTGGTTATATCTGGGAGTTTTCAAAAAGTTATCCCTAAAATTATCGCGGGTCTGGGAACAATTTGATCATCTCATCGGTATGATGAGTATAATGTTAGTTCTATTATTTTGGATGGTCTTAGCATGATCGGACATATAATTCTGCGTTTAACTATGTGGTTTTTGCTCACCGCTAATTTTACCCCCGCTAATATTATGATCGGGGTGGCTATTGCTTTTCTTTTGCCCCGTAATTTCGCCTCTAGCGAAACTTTAGGCGATTGGTTAAAGGTAATAATTAAAGTCTTTATAGCTATTCCCCAAGCTTATAAAGAAGCGTTTGAAATTATCTTTCGTCCCCACAAGGAAGAAGAAATTATTTTAGAGAGAATTTCGGGTAAACGTTCACCCAGATTGGCTTTTTGGGATATATTTCTCATTACCTTTACCCCGAAAACTATCGTCACCGAATATAAGGAAAATGAGGGTTATGAAGTTCATGTAATTAAACGGAGTACCCAGGGATGAATATTGTTCTCATTGCCATGATTGTCGCCCTATTAATTCCCCTTTATGAAGTGGCAAAAAATGATGACATCTGGCAAAAAATGGCCGCCTTTGCCAGTGCTTCCAGTAAATCATCGATTATTATTCTAGTGGTGTCGGTTCTGCGGGATGATTGGATGATTGGAGTGGTAGCAGTGATTATTCTCAGTGTTGGTAATGCCGGTTTTATGTTATTAGCACAAATTCTTAAACGATTGAACGAATCATGATTGACATTTTCAGTTATATCTGCATCGCTATCGGAGTTTTTTTCTGGTTTTGGGGAACGGCGCATCTTTTAGACAAGCGCTCGGTATTATATAAATTACATGGTCTATCTGTCGCTGATACTTTGGGTTCGATGGCGATTATTTTCGGGCTACTTTTGAAAGTTCCCCAAAATTGGCCTTTATTATTATTGGCAATAATTTCCCTAGCAATTTGGAACACCATGTTAGGCTACGTTTTGGCTTATACTTCTAGCGATCGAGAGTAAAATTAAAGATGAATGAAAGTTATCTCTATGTTATTGTTGCCCTCTTGCCTTTAACTGCGGCGATGGTGATGTTACAATCCAATCCCTACCAAGCTTTAGTAATTCGCGGAGTTTTGGGAGCAATAGCAGCCTTAGTCTATGCTTTATTAGGGGCAGCAGATGTATCTTTAACCGAAGCTTTGATGGGAACCATGTTAGCCGTAACTCTCTACGCGGTGGCGATTCGTTCCTCTTTAGTGATGCGTTTAGGAGTAATTGCTGAGGAAAACGATACAGTTTTAGAACAGTTAAAAACTCAACTACAAACGGTTTTAAGTAAACGTTTTATGCGGTTAGAATTAGTTGCCTACAGTGATAAACAAGCTTTGCAACAGGCACTTAGGGATAAAGATATTCATGCCGTCTGTATCCGTCAAGACAATCCAGAAACTATCCCCTACGAAACCACAATTAGATTACCCTATCTCTACGATATTTTTAAAAATGAATTAACGGCAGCCAACACGATTTTAACCTGTATTGAAACCCCCAAATTAGAGGAGAAACACTAATGAAATGGATTTATACTCTAGCCGCTATTGCCTTCGCTGTCAAAATGGTAATTATTCCCAATACTGCTTCCTCTATATCATCCTTAGAAATTGTTGAATCCCTGGTGCGCGATGGCGGTGTTCCTAATGCGGTTTCGGTGGTTATTTTTCGTAATCGTCTCTACGATACCATCTATGAAGTGGTTGTTTTTACCATTGCGATTATGGGGGCAAATTTTCTTTTAGCCACCGAAAAACCCGCCAGTAAAATCCATCAATTTACCGACCAACCTTCAATTATTTTAGCCCATTTGGGGTCAACAATTGCCGCTTTAGTGGGCATTGAATTAGCTATCCGCGGACATTTAAGTCCGGGGGGAGGTTTTGCCGCCGGAGTCGCCGGAGGTACGGCAATTGGCTTAATAGCAATTACCTCATCTCCCGAATGGATGCAAGCAATTTATCGCCGTTGGCAAGCGGCAACATGGGAGAAAATTTCCGTCTTAGTTTTTATTGTTTTAGCCGCCATTACTCTCTCAGGATTTGAGTTACCCCACGGGGAATTAGGAGCGCTATTTAGTGGCGGCATTTTACCAATACTAAACATTTTAGTTGCCGTTAAAGTAGCTTTAGGTTCCTGGGCAGTAATCCTCGTTTTTATCCGCTATCGCGGTTTATTGTGAGAGGTTAATATCTATATTTATAGCTTTAGGTCAAAACTGGGGATTAACCGATGAGCATAACATGACTTGATGGTTGAAAAAATGCTATAGTAATTTTGTTGCCCTCCTCAAGAATCAATAGGCATCTAATGATTCTGCTAAAAGAACTCCCGAGGTAAAAATTATGGTTAACGTTATTCGCGGTTCTTCAGCTAAACCTGTATCTTCTCAAAGATTAGCTAAATATTTTGAGGAAAGAACAGATATAGAGGGAACATTGTATATCGGCTATCCTATTATTGGAACTCCCCAAGGAGGATATCAAATTGATGCTCTATTAGTCTCTCGTCAGCAAGGGATTATTATTTTTAATATTGATGAGGGAAAAAATTATGATTTGGATATTGAAGGCACTCAAGACGAGAGCATAACCAAGTTAGAAGCAAAACTGCTGTCTTATAAAGAGCTTGTTCAAAAAAGAAAGCTAATAGTTAACATTTCTGTAGCCACCTATGCACCGATTTGGAATAATTATCCAGAAGCAATTAACCCAGAGGAATATCCTGTTCTTATTAAAGATAAAGATATTGATGATTTTATCAAGAAATGTCAAGGCAATGATTCTGAATATTTCGAGAAAGTCAACTCAGTTATACAAGCTGTTACAACCATTAGAAAAAAAGACGCTCGCAGTTATGTTGTTAAACCAGATTCTAGGGGAGCAAAGTTAAAAAAATTAGAAGATTCTATCGCTAATCTTGATGAAACTCAAAATAAGGCTGTTTTAGAAACCACTAAAGGTGTACAAAGAATCAGAGGTTTAGCAGGTTCGGGAAAAACAATTGTCTTAGCGCTGAAAGTAGCTTATCTTCATGCAACTCATCCCGATTGGAATATTGCTGTTACCTTCTATACACGCTCGTTAAAGGATCAATACAAAGATTTAATTACTCGGTTTAGTTATGAGCATAAAAATTCCGAACCAGACTGGGAAAAAGTAAAAATTATTCATGCGTGGGGAAGTCCTAAGATAGAAGGAATTTATTATGAGCTATGTAAACGACATAATATTGAATATTTAGATTTTAGTCAAGCAGACAACCTAACATATTCGCATGAAGAACCTTTTGACTTTGCCTGTCAAAAAGCCTTGCGAGAGATTAAAAATTTTCATCAATATTATGATGTTATTTTAATTGATGAAGCTCAAGATTTTCCTCAAGACTTCTTAAGACTCTGCTATGAAATCTTGAAAGATGATAAACGTTTAGTTTATGCCTATGATGAGTTGCAAAGCTTAAATAGTAAAGTCATGGATTCTCCCGAAGTTATTTTTGGAAATGATAACCATGGTAATCCTAGAGTTAAATTGGAGAATTTACCCAGCGAACCCCAACAAGATGTAGTTTTAAATACTTGTTACAGAAATTCTCGTCCTATTCTTTCCTCTGCTCATGCTCTAGGTTTTGGAGTTTATTATCCAAAGGGAATAATTCAAATGTTTGATAATCCTCAATTATGGCAAGATATTGGTTATGAGGTTGAAGAAGGAGAATTAAAATCAGGAGAATTTGTTAAACTGATTAGAACCTCGAAAACCAGTCCTAAATTCCTTGAAGACCATTCTTCCATCGATGATATTATCAACTTTAAATCTTTCGATAACAATCAGGAGCAACTTGAATGGCTAGTGGAACAAATTGCAAAGAATCTCAACGAAGATGAATTAAGATGCCAAGATATTATGGTTATCCATCCAATACCTAAAAATGCTCGCAACGTTTTTGGAAAAGCTAGAGAAATGTTATTTACAAAAAATATTAATTCTCATTTAGCAGGCAGCACATCTTCTCCCGATGAGTTTTTTCAAGAAAACTCGATTGCTTTTACACAGATTTATCGTGCAAAAGGCAATGAAGCGGCAATGGTTTATTTCATTAACGCTCAAGAAGGTTTCTCTGGTTCACCATCAGAAATTGCTAGTAAACGCAATATTTTATTTACAGCGATGACTAGAAGTAAAGCTTGGTTAAGAGTTATTGGTTATGGAGCAAATATGCAAGCTTTAGAGAGGGAATTTCAGGAAATTAAATCGAGAAATTTTGCTCTTGAGTTTACCTATCCAACCCCCGAAGAACTTCAACAAATGAAGAAGGTTTATCGAGATACTCTTAATACCAAGAGAGATAAAAATGACAGGGAAAAGCAAGCAATATTAGCTAAGGCTAAACGGGGTGAAATACGATTTTCAGCAGATGAAATAAAAATACTAGAAGAATCGTCTAGAAATGCTTAATGTTCAGAATATCTTTAAAGATGTTAAAAATTTAACGGCTAAATTGATAGAAGTAGGATTATCAAGTCAGCAGAACTTTCCGACTTTGAATAAATTGAGTCAAAATATTTCTGAGATTAGCTATGCCAATAGTTCCGACTTATCCATTGCCCTAAAAAATGTTGCCTATCAAGATATTTATGATGAGCTTAATCGCAGTAAGAATTATAATATTAAAATGATTGATGGAGCCTTGATTCAATTACTTTATCGCTTCCAAGGATCGCAGTTATTATCCCATAGACTAGCGTTCTTCTCATCCCCTTATTTAGAATCTTTTCAAAATGAGCCAGAACTATATGAAGAAGATGAGATATTTGCCGATATTATCGCCAAAAATATTGTAGCTGTACCGATTAGATTTGATTACGATCCTGATAATTTTCAAGAGATTCATCACCCCAGATGTCATCTCACCCTAGGACAATTCAAAAACTGCCGAATTCCAGTGTCCTCCCCTTTAACACCCAGTGTATTTATTGCTTTTATCCTTCGTAACTTTTACAATACAGCCTATCATCTATATTCCGAGCAGATCAATTTTAACGATCAGCGATTTCCAGAAACCATAACCGAACCGGAAAAAAATATACTACATTTTGCTATTAAATCTCCCTCTCTATAGGGTTGGCTGAATAATGGGAAAACCCTTTTAAAATAAGGCTTTTGACCTGTTAAAATCCGATGTTAGTGCAAGAAAATAGGATTGGGACATTCAAAAACCTTGCATTATCCTTCTTGTAGTACACAAGCTTGTACAAAAACAAGGGCAACAAAGCCTGAAACGACCGGCTACTGACTCCTGACTCCTAACCCCACCAATACACTTTTTCAGCAAACCCTAATTAATTTTTGAGAGTGCAAAAATGAGAAAAATAGACATAAAATTGCATAAAATCCCTAAATAGAGCATTTAATTGATTAATACTCATTCTTAATTCTCCTGACTCCTGACTACTGGCTCGGAGACTCCTCACCTAACGGAAGATTTTTGATTTTTGCAAGAGGTCTGTTTTACCTCAATATTATATCATCTATAGCGTTTCCTGTTCGCACGAGGTACATTATTAATGTTGAAAAGCTTAATCAGCAAAGGTTTAACTGTGCCACACAGGTGTGAGAACCGCTATAGAATGAAATAGCGCCGGGTGTTAGGAGGAATTGTCGCTATTTCCTAACACCCTAACAACTTAGATAATTAACCCCTTTGTCGAGTATTAATCACCTCACCGGCTGCATTAACTAACTCTAGCTGTAGCGGCATTTGTCCCATAGCGTGAGTAGAACAACTTAAACAGGGATCATAGCAACGAATACCCGCTTCTACGCGGTTTAACATCGCTTCGGGAATTTCGCCACCATGGATATAATGTTGGGCGATTTGTTTCACCGTTTGATTCATCGCCAAATTATTATTACCTGTGGCAATAATTAAATTCACCGTTTCAATCAAACCATTTTCATCCACTTTATAATCATGGAATAAAGTACCCCTGGGTGCTTCACTAACTCCCACCCCTTGCAGATTATTAATTCCTGCTTCGGCCCGGCAGCGTGGAGAAACTATATCGGGATCGTCGATTAAACGTTCAATCTGTTCTAAACAAGCCAAGATCTCCACTAAACGAGCATAATGATAGTAAAAAGAAGAGGTTGCTACACCACCGACCCGATGGCGATATTCGCGTAACTCAATATCCGCTTCCTCCGTGCCAAAATGGGAACAAACATTTAAGCGGGCCAACGGACCAACCCGATAGATACCGTTGGGATAACCAAGGGGTTTATAGTAGGGAAACTTCAAATAAGACCATTTTTCCACTGATTCGCCGATATAATCGCGATAATTATCTTCGCTCAGGTTATCGGCCACGATATTGCCTTGACTATCGGTAAAACGAATATGACCGCCGTAGTGTTCCCACTCGTCCCGTTTACCGACCAATCCCATAAACAGAGAAGGGAAATTACCAAAAGCGGCGATTTCTGTGGTTAAATTGTCTAGAAGTCCTTTAAACAGGTTTAAAGCCGTGTAAAGAGTCGCCTTAGACTCCGGCAGTCGTTCTTTAATCCATTGTCGCCCTTCTTCGCTTAAGGGAGAACGCACACCCCCCGGGACAGACCAAGCGGGGTGAATTTTTTTTGCTCCCAAAAGTTCAATAACTTTCTGTCCAAATTGACGTAAACGGATGCCTGCTCGCGCTAGGTCGGGATCGGCGGCGATTAAACCGAAAACATTCCGTTTAGCGGGATCACTTTCCCAACCAAGCAGAAAATCGGGACTGCTAAGATGGAAAAAACTTAAAGCATGGGATTGGGTTAATTGTCCCAAATTCATCAAGCGCCGCAGTTTTTCACCCGCAGGGGGGATTTGCACCGCTAGAATTTTATCTCCGGTTTTGGCGGCACAAAGTAGGTGACTAACGGGGCAAATGCCGCAAATTCGGGCAGTAATTCCCGCCATCTCCCACATCGGCCGTCCCTCGCAGAATTTCTCAAAACCACGATACTCGACCACATGAAAACGCACGTCATCCACTTCCCCCCCATCGTCAAGGAAAATCGAGATCTTGGCATGGCCTTCGATCCGGGTGACGGGATCGATAACGACGGTTTTAGTCATAGTAAGTCCTCATTGTTCAGGAGTTCCACAGAACGGTATTGTGGAGAGTGCGATCGAGCTTGGTTTCAACGATAATTTATCCCGATCTCCGCCCTGCTGTCTCTATGATAGTTATTACCCCTCTAGCAATCCTAATTTTTATAACAATTTTTTCCGATTGAGAATCGGAAAAAAAATTAAAATTTTGTAGCAAATACTACAGAAAATAGTTCGGAAATCCGCAATGATTACATCTCACTTTGCTGGTGTTGATCGGTCATTATATATATAGAAGTCGGTTCTCGGCTGTCAGTCTTCCTCTCAAAGCTGAGGGTGGAAGGGTCGGAAGTCAGCCGGATTGTTGAAGGCTAATCGGGAAAACCACCTTTTTGTCTTGTAATCTTACCTAAAAGTATAAGCGGCACTGCCGATGATTCAGGAAAAAGCGACCCAAAAACAAGCGATTGTAGTTGATAGTTCTAGTCTATAATACTTTTGTTCTAGATGTTGGGGGAAAAAGCATAAACTTAACATCATACCAAAGAATGAATTAACTTTGAACCTTTAGGGGATTGCCCGCGTCTAAAAGCGCAGGATACAATCAAAGAAATTCCGATCGAACTCATACCGACTTCAGATAAGCCAGACTCACCCGCGAGTCGGAATAGTAACAGACTTTTTCTGTGTCAAGGAGTCACCACCAAACCAATGCCCACCGCAAAAACCAACCAAACTCAACCACAGCCCACCCTCAATGCCGATATGGTGCGTACCTATCTGCACGAAATTGGGCGAGTTCCCCTCCTAACTCACGAACAAGAAATTATTTACGGCAAACAAGTCCAACGGATGATGAGCCTGTTAGAAGCGAAAGAAGCACTATCGAAGCAATTAGGACGGGAACCAGATCGCTTGGAGTGGGCGGATTCGGTGAATTTAAGCGAAAATGAACTGGATCGCGCCTTGAAAACCGGCGATCGAGCTAAACGGAAAATGATTGAAGCTAACCTCCGCTTGGTGGTTGCGATCGCCAAAAAATATCAAAAGCGGAACATGGAATTCCTGGATCTAATTCAAGAGGGTAGTCTGGGATTAGAAAGAGGTGTAGAGAAATTTGATCCCACCAAAGGTTATAAATTTTCTACCTATGCTTACTGGTGGATTCGGCAAGCGATTACTCGTGCGATCGCTCAACAAGCCCGCACCATTCGTTTACCGATCCATATCACCGAAAAACTGAACAAAATCAAAAGAACCCAGCGCGAACTCGCCCAAAAACTGGGCAGAAGTGCCACTCCCGCCGAGATTGCCCTGGAATTAGAGCTAGAACCCGCTCAAATCCGCGAATATCTCAGTATGGCTCGTCAACCCATCTCCCTTGATGTGCGCGTCGGCGATAACCAAGATACGGAATTGTCGGAATTATTAGAAGATAGCGGAGTTTCTCCCGATACCTTCATCACCCAAGAGTTATTACGGCAAGACTTAGCCAATCTCCTGGCCGAATTAACTCCCCAACAACGGGAAGTAATTACTCTCCGGTTTGGTTTAACCGATGGCAAAGAGTTATCCCTAGCCAAAATCGGCCAGAGAATGAATATCAGCCGGGAACGAGTCCGACAATTAGAACACCAGGCCCTGGCCCATTTGCGCCGTCGCCGGGCCAACGTCAAGGAATATATTGTCGCTAGTTAGTAAGATTAGCAAATAACCAAGAAGGAGAGTTCAAGCTCTCTTTTTTTTGGGTTTAATTAATATAGAATCCCGATTAGTTTTCACCTGTGGCAGTTCCGTCATGACTAGATCGACAGAAACAGCGACCCCAACACTATACGAAGAAGATTTTTATCTCTGGCTAAAAACCACGGCAGAACAATTAAAAAAAGGCCAGTTTGCCGAGGTGGATTTAGACAATTTAATTGAGGAGATTGAATCGATGGGGAGAAGTGAAAGACACGCGCTCAAAAGTCTTTTAACTCGTCTCCTAGAACATTTACTCAAATTAACTTACTGGCAATTGGAAAGAGACCGGAATGGTAATCATGGTCATGGAGAAATCAATAATTTTCGGGCAGAAATCCAAGATTTACTGAAGGATAGTCCTAGTTTAAAGCCCTATCTTCGGGAGGTTTTTGAGCCATCCTACCATACAGCTTTAGAGGCCGTCCGGAAAAAAATGGGTTTATCCCCCGGCGGTTTACCCAGTCAGATAATTTTTAATCTCGAACAGGTTTTAGATCATCAATGGCTGCCGATCGATTGGGAATAAACTATTGACTATCTAAATCACTCCTTAAGACTGGGCTAGAGTTGGGAGAAAAGAGCTTTTTGCCGTGATCGCATCAGTGAACTAAAAACTCAAATCTGAAAACTCAAATCTGAAAACTCAAATCTGAAAACTGATCACTGATCTGGTTTTACTCAAGCAACTTCTTCAGCAGGGCATCCACTTCCTGGAGGCCGGATTGATTATTTTTCAGCACATAAACCGCTCGCGCTTGCTTAAAAGCCTCCTCCGCCTCTCTTTTTCGTCCTCGGCCCGCGTAGGCCCGACCGAGATTAAGATAGACATCGGCGTTATTGGGGGCGATTTCGGCCAAATCTTGATAGGCGATAATTGCTGCAAGATAATCTTTTCTGGCCAGATGGATGCGACCGATTCCCGCTTGTGCTTCCAAAGATTGGGGCTGCAGGAAAACAGCCCGACGATAAAAGGGGAGAGCTTCGTCAAAACGCTCTTGTTTTTCGAGTAAAATCCCTATTTTTAGCTGAATTAAAAAATTTCCTGCATTTTGTCGTTCTATTTCTTTTAAAATCTGGGTTCCGCCATTTAAATCGCCCTGTTTGAGCAAAAGGCTGGCCAGTTGCAATCTTAATTCACTATTGTTAGGGAATCTTTGCAGGGATTTTTGGAGAAAATCGAGGGCTTCGCTGCTTTTATTCTGTTCTATCAAAGCTTTGCCCATGATTTCGTGAGCTTGCTGATTATTGGGGTCGAGAGCTAAAACCCATTGGTAAACTTCGCCCGCTTTAGCATAGTTTTTTTGGCGTAATAACACCACCCCTAAACCGAGGTAGTGTTGGACGTTTTTCGGTTCTATTTGGATAGCGTAGTAGTAAGCGGTGGCTGCATTGTCATAATCACCGATATTAGCCAAACTATAACCGAGAGCATGGAAAAAGTCGGGATTACTCGGATCGAGACTTAAAGCTTTTTGGTATGCTTGGGCGGCGGCGTTATAATCCCCTTGCCGCGTTTGTAAAAAGCCAATCCCAGAGAAAATTTTGGCATTATTGCCATCAAGGGCGGCAGCCCGCTCGTAAACGGCTATAGCTTCCCCATAATTGCCATTTTTGACCAATTGCCGCGCTTGACGCAGTAGTTCGTTAACCTGTGAATCCTTGCTCACGATTGCCCCCGCCGGATTATCAGCGATCGCAATTGAGGCAGAGAAACAGCCCCCCGCGAGAAGACCGACGAGCAAGATTAAACGGGTAAATTGTTTCATCGCTTTACCTTTGTTAACGATTCTTAATTAAAGTTTATTGTAAATGGTATTGACAAAAATCAACTATTTTGCATCACCCTTGTACGAGATTATTGCGGGCCTCTTGGGCGACTTGGGCGCTTTTGTCGCCGGTTAACTGGGTCAAAACAGCGATCGCATCTTCCCCCCCTAAGCGGCCTAAAGCTTGAGCGAGACGATAGCGCAGTTGCCAGTCATCATCATTAGCCAAGGGAACGAGTAAAGAGACGGCGCGAGGGTCGCCTAGTTCCCCAAAAGCGCTAACGGCGGCCGTTTTTACCAATTCATTATCGGAGTTTAGGGCGATTTCGAGCAGTTCAAAGCCCCGGGGTTCCCCCAATTCGCCCAAGGCCGCCACAATGCTAAATTGAATTAACCAGTCGGAGGATTGTTGATAGACGGCCACCAGATCATCGTAGGCTGCCGTTAATTTTAACCCCCCGATCGCATCGGCCGCGGCCGCTTTCACGTCTGCTTCGGGATCATTTAACAAACGATCACGTAAAATAGTTAAGGCCAGATCAAGATTCTGACCACCGAGGACATCTAGCTGACTTACCGCCGAATAACGCACCCTAGCGTTACTATCGTTAATTAAAGGCTGTAACATCTCGAAGGCGATTTCTGAGGCTAAATAACGCAGTTGATTAACTCCTGATAAGCGATCGCCATAATCATTGGAATCGAGCAGCCGTTGCACGGATTCAGGGGAATAATTCATAATTTGATGACACCCTTAACAATTGGACTGGTATTAATTGTCCCATGAATAGTTATCGACTCCTGACTATTTTGATCATGTTTAGTTCCCCGGTTTTTTGGGGCTGTAGTCCCCCCTCTCCTATTAAAAAAGAACCGACGGCTAAGATAATCGTTTCTCCTTCTCCCAGTCCGATTATTTCCGCATCGGAGATTAAGGCCGCTAATCGTTATCGTCAATTGGGATTACAGTATCGTCAACAGGGAGATTTTATCAAAAGTATTGAGGCTTTAAAAAAATCGCTACAGTTAAACCCCAATCATCTAGACGGGAGAGTAATTTTAGGATGGACACAACACCTAGCTAAACAACCTTTAGCGGCACAAACAACCCTCGAAGAAACGATTAAAATTGCTCCCGATCATGTGGCGGCTTATAATGCTTTGGGTATTGTTTATCTAGTGGCGGGTCATCTTGAAAAAGCCGTAGGCACTCATACTAAAGCCGCTAATTTAAAACCCGATAATGAAATCGCCTACTATAATTTATCTCTCGCCTATCATCGCTTAAAAGATTTTGATTTAGCTATTAATAACGCTAAAAAAGCAGTCAAATTAGAGCCAAATAATCCCCATCCTCTTGTGGCTTTGGCAATGATTTATTTAGATAAAGGTGATAGTAAAAAAGCGCAGGATACCTATAGAAAGGCTAGGGATTTAGACGGTCGTTATCGACAAAAATGGTTTCTGGCACACCTGAAGGAAGCTGGTTTTAGTCAGGAGCAAATTAAATTAGTCGAAAAGTTACTATCTAGTTAGCGACCGACAGCGCTAGGCACCTTCAGGGTAAAAGAAACTGAAGGAAATTCAATAGGATATAGAATAACGCTATCAAAGATAAAATGAGACTGTTCGGACAGTTAAGACCAAGGCGAGCTTGGTGCTTCATAGCCCGATAGTTAGCGTGGTTCCAGCGATGGATGGTTTAGG